>NZ_JAQMSE010000202.1:0-67349 GCF_028330045.1 Aphanizomenon sp. CS-733/32 | reverse complement strand
TAGTCCTAATCAGAAAAAATCAGAATTTTTCCGAGGTCCAGATTTTTTTGTTGTATTGGGAACAGAACGCAAAACTCGGAAAAGTTGGGTAGTTTGGAATGAAGATGGTAAATATCCCAATGTAATTTTAGAAATTCTCTCCCCAACTACAGCGAATACAGATAGAGAATACAAAAAAGAACTTTATCAAAACACTTTCCGCACCCCGGATTATTTTTGGTTTGATCCTTATACACTAGAATTTGCAGGTTTTCATTTATTAGATGGAAAATATCAACCTCTAGAAGCAAATGAAAAAGGACATTTATGGAGTGAGCAATTAGATTTATATTTAGGGATTCATGAGGGATTATTGCGGTATTTTACACCAGAAGGAAAGTTAGTTTTTACCCCTGAAGAAACCGCAGAACAGGAAACCCAAAGGGCCGAAAAGGAAGCGAGAAAATCAGAACGTTTAGCAGCAAAATTGCGGGAGTTAAATATAGATCCTGATACAATTTAATCTACAATCAAATGTAGGTTGGGTAAGCGATCGCGAAGCGCTCCCCAGGAATCGCGCCACCTAACAAAAGTTTTCATAATATGTTTTAATAATATGATGTTGGGTTTTGTTCCGATTGCTCCGCGTTCACGCAGTGTTCCGCAGGGATACGTTTACGTTCCACAACCCAAGCTACGGAACTAAACTCTGTTTTTGTAGCAAAGATTAATTATAACTATGCCTTACAGTGATTTTACACTAAAAAAAGTCCGTCAGGATTTAGCGATCGCCATCCATGAAGGAGGACGGTTTTTTCCAGATGTACCTCCTGTAAAACCTGATGATTTGCTACGTCAAGAACTAGAAGAAGGTTTACCATTGGTACTTGCACGAGGTAGTCAAAAAGCTCGTTCTGAATGGATTATTAGCCCTGTATTAACAGCAGTTCGACGATTATTAGATGTGTAATATTTGCTGGATGTTTGAATTTGCATATCAACCTCATATTTTTAATATCAATTACCCCGGATAATGCTTGGCTAAAAATTCTTGTGCTTCTGCTTTATCCTTAATTATACCATCTACAGTTGCAGTCAATAAATCATCAAGTATTTGCTTATATTGGGGACTAGGTTTATAACCCAATTGTTTTAAATCATTCCCATTTAAGAGGGGTTGAATATTTCCCCAATTTGTTAAATATTGCCAAATCTGTCTTCTGATTTTCCGGGGACTGTGCAAAGCAATTAAAATTAAAGTTTGCAAATCATATTTTCTGAGTAAATAGAGAGTTTGACTAGGTTTTTCAAAAGTCGGTAATAATATACTTATCTCAGATTCAACTGTAAATAATTTCTCTAATCTGATAATACTATCATCAGTTAATTGCAGATTTCTAGCTACTTTTCCTCGATATTCTGGTTGTAAATAGGCAATTAATACTTCTAGACGCATTTGCCAATTTATTAAAGTTTGTTTTTTGTCAAATTTCCTGAAACAGTGTTTTAATAAATTTAATTGTCGAGAAAGTTCTCCATCTAATTTTAGAGTAGGATGAATACATTGTAAAGCCCTCAAATTATCCAGCAATTCTAAAGCTGATTGCCAATAAGGTGCTGCTAATATATATTTTAATTCGGTTTTTAACCGAGTTTGCAAAGCTGGAGTTTTACTATTTTCTTGACTTGTTCGATCATAAACTCCGCTATTTATCGCATAACGAATATAGGCTTCTGTTTGGGGTTCTAGGGAAAATCCAAACCGCACCGCAAACCGCACTCCGCGATAAATCCGAGTCGGATCTTCAATAAAACTATTAGGGTGTAAAATCCGAACTTGCTGATTTTGTAAGTCTATAAAACCACCAAAAAAATCTAATAATTCACCAGCACGGGGAGAAGTTAACCGCAAAGCCATTGCATTAATTGTAAAATCTCGCCGATATAAATCTTGGCGAATGGAACTAGCTTCAACTTCTGGATTTGCTGCTGGATAAGGATAAAACTCGGTTCTTGCTGTGGCAATATCTACCCATAATGAGTCTAATACTAAATCTTTATGCCATAATAAAGCCGCAGTTTGAAAAGCGCCATGAATTTCTAATCTCGCATTTGGATAAATTTGCTGTAAGGCTTTAGCTAATTCTACACCTGCACCCACATCTGCGGTTTTATGAAAACCATCAACAACTAAATCAATATCATTAATTATTAAACTGCGAGTTTCCGCTTCTGCTAATAGTAAATCTCGCACAGCACCACCCACTAAATAAAGATGCCAACCGCGTTTTTCTGCTTCTTGAGATGCGAGACTGAGTAATTGCCAAAGCTGAGGAGTGAGACGTTTTTCTAATTCAGTATTGAGTCCTAAATTTCGAGAATAATTATCAGTTGTTAATTCTATATTTTGAATGGTTAATTGATGTAATTCTCTTAAAATATCGGTGCGGGTGACAATACCAACTAATTGCCCCTGATCTAATACTGGTAATCTGCCGATATCATAAGTCACCATTAAAGACTCAATTTCTGGTAAAGAAGTATCGGGGGTAATTGTCTTTAAATTACTTGTCATATAACCTTTAACTGGTGCATGACTAAACCCATGATGTAAAGCAATATCTAAATCCCGACGGGAAATAATTCCGATTAATAAATCTTGATTATTAACTATAGATAAACCTGAATGTCCATAACGCAATAAAATCCGTTGGGCTTCGGCTATGGTAGTTTCGGGGCGAATTGTTCGCACTGGCGAAGACATTAAATCTCTAGCTGTGGGCGGATGGGGAATTTGGGCTTTTAAACTATCTAATAATTGTTGTAAAACGGGTTGGGAATCTGTAGTGCGGAGGTTGAGAGATGCTGCTTGGGAATGTCCCCCACCACCATGAGGTTGAAATAAGGAATTAAGATTTGTTTGGGGAATTTGTGTTCTCCCAATTATTGTTAATCGCCAATCATCTTCACCTAAAGGATATTCATTTGCTAACAGTACAGCATCGGTTTCTGTTAAATCAATAATTTCGGAAGCTAAACCTGATAAACCGGGGACAAAACCATCGGTTTTTAGTGTCACCCAAGCAATTGTATATCCCCGCAAACAAAGATATTCTAAATTCTCTAAAGCTGTACTTAATAATTGTTGTAATTGTGGTGATAAACCAGGATCTCGATAGGTAGAAATAACTGATAAATTTGCCCCTTGCTGCATTAACCAAGCTAAAGCTAAAGCGTCTCTGGCTGTAGATTGTTTATAGGTTAATGAACCTGTATCAACATGAATACCCAAAGCCATTACAGTTGCTTGGGCAGAATTTAGAGAAATATTATTTTTCTGCAATTCTTCTACCATTAAGGTAGTTGTCGCGCCTACTTCGTCAATATATAATTGGGTGGTGGGAATGTCTCTATTTTGTCCAAAATGATGATCATAAACGATGATTTCTTGGATATTGGGTAAATCGAACCAGATAGCGGCTTTACCAAGGCGATCGCGCTTTTGAGTATCCACAACCATTAAAGAGCGAATCTTTTCAGGATTTACGGAACGTTTTTCAATCAAGGGGTACTCATCACGGTGTAAGGCCAAAAAGTCCCGCACAGGAGGATGTGCGCCCCCAGTCAAGACAATTTTACTCCCTGGTTTCAGACAAGTTAACCCCACTGCTGCCCCCAAAGCATCAAAATCCGCAGTTGTGTGACAAAGAATTAAATCCATGTATTTAAGGTGACAGGGGACAGGTGCTACGCCACGGTGACAGGTGACAGGTAACAGAGAAGATAATTTCTATCTTAATCATTTTCCCAATCCCCGAAAGAAAAAAACAGATTGGAAGATCAGAAGTGAGCAACTGTTACAAACCAGACGTAAAATATTAATTGATCAGGCGATGCCTTGTGAGTTCATAAGGTTCACTGAAAACCCTAAACTGTTTATACAGCAGCAGTTCCGGGAAAACTAAGATTTAGTTATGTTGGGAAAAACAAAATGAGCATAGTATTTCAAATCGCTTTAATATCATTAGTCCTGTTCTCCTTCGTGCTTGTGATTGGTGTACCTGTTGTTTACGCTACTCCTCAAAACTGGGTAGAATCTAAAAAACTCCTCTGGGTTGGTTCAGCAATTTGGGCCGCTTTAGTCGTGTTAGTTGGTATATTAAACTTTTTTGTGGTTTAGTTGAATGCTTTAAGTATTCACTAGCGCATACCGTACAAACTTTTGGGAGCAGAAAAGCTCAGGTAAAAGAGTCAAAAAGAAAAAACTTTATTTTTTCAATATCTTCGCCATTTTTTGTAGGTTGGATTAAGCAACAGCGCAAACCGAAGCATTTGTTGGGTTTCCTTACTTCAACCCAACCTACTAATCAGGCTTTTTTCAGTTTTGCGAAGGTATTGTTTTCTCAACGACTTTTTTCTGATTGTGCTTTCCTGCTCTTCTGTTTTGCTGGCAGAAAAGTATATTAGTAAAGCAGTTATTCTATCTAAATTTATTTAGAGGCAGTTATGGCAGTTTTTGAAGGAAATTTTCAGCACACCGAGTCTTTGCGCTTTGCATTGATTATCGCTCGCTTCAATGATCTTGTCACCTTGAAATTAGTAGAAGCATGTAAAGACTGCTTAAAGCGTCATGGTATAGATCCTGACCCCGAAGGACAGCAAGTAGATTATGTATGGGTTCCTGGTAGTTTTGAAGTTCCTAATGTAGCCCGTCAGTTAGCAATATCTGGCCGTTATGATGCCATAATTTGCCTTGGTGCAGTCATTAAAGGACAAACACCGCATTTTGATTATGTATCGTCAGAAGTTTCTAAAGGTATTGCTGCGGTTAGTTTCCAAACAGGTGTGCCGGTAATTTTCGGCATTTTAACCACAGATACCATGCAGCAAGCCTTAGAACGAGCCGGCATCAAGAGTAATCATGGTTGGGAATATGCTATGAATGCTATAGAAATGGCTAGTCTCATGCGCCAATTACGCCCAAATTTAGCAAGTTAATTGGGTGATGGGTAATAGGTGATGGGTAATTGGTTAAAAATTCTTGCCACTGACAACTGACAACTAAAAAAAGTTGAGCTAAGGGGTTGACAAAGCTGAATATATCTGGAATAATAATTTTATTGGTGAGTTCGCGGGTGTAGCTCAGTGGTAGAGCGCAACCTTGCCAAGGTTGATGTCGTGGGTTCGAATCCCATCACCCGCTTTCTAGTTAAAGTTGATATATTAAAATAACACTAAAGATTGTCCATCACTGCTAAATTTGTCAACGGTGGATTTTTAGTTCGGGAGTTTCTCAGAAAACTTTCCCAGCTATATTATTAGACGCAATTTCAAAGTTTCCCATACTGATTTTCAGGAAAATTGGGGAATAATGTAAAAAACCGCCCAAGTTATTCATCTCGCTTGTGCAACCTCAAAAACCAGATAAAATTGACTTAAATAAGGAATATGCTTGTCCTTGTCGTCGCAATGGACAGTTAATTCCCATTACACTCACAGAAGCGTTTGGATGCGATCGCTGTCAGCAGATTTTTGTTGTCGAAGAAAATGGATATGTATTGGAACAACTTTCTACTACTTATCCTTACAAGCGTGCTTGGCGCTGGAAAGGCAATAACTGGCAAATTGTTCAACCCCGGTTAGGACAAAACTATTTACCAATAACACTCAGCATTATTTTTGTGTTAGTGATCATATGGCTACCATTAGCCCTACGATTAGCTAATAGTTCCAACATCATAGCTTGGGCAATTGTAGCATTGCTATTGGTAATTCTGCCAGCACTAATGGTCTGGCTTACTTACAGACGTTAACTCCATGACAGGTGAAGTGATTGATGATTACCCCGAACCGATGACAAGTGCTAACCGCGCTTTTCAGGCTTCCTTAAAATTGGGAACGACGAAGGGGATAGATAGGAGTCGCGCTGTGTTAGCAATGGCACAAGCGATAGAAAGTGATTTTGATGAAATTCTCGAAGCTAATACGCTGGATTTAGAAGCAAGTCGAGAAATGGCAGTTCCCGAATTAATTCTGGACTGGTTGAAGCTAACTCCCTCTCGGTTGGAGAATACGATTAAAATTCTGCAACGATTGGGAGAACTATCTGATCCTTTACGCCGGGTGAGAACTGCTGATTATCAACAGGAAGACTCTCAAAGCTATACTCAATTGATGCCTTTGGGGGTGATTGCCTTTATTTATGAGGCTTTCCCGGATTTGGGGGCGATCGCTGCTGGTTTTTGCATAAAAACGGGCAATAGTATTATTCTTAAAGGTAGTACGGAGGCTAGTAATTCTAATACTGCGATCGCTAACGCCTTGCAAACAGCCATTACCAAAGTCGGATTACCCGCAGGTTGTGTAGAATTAATCACCGCTGAACATGGTGCTTCAGTGCGAGACTTAGTTACCCAAGATCAGTATTTAAGTTTAGTTATTCCCTACGGACGTTCCAGTTTAATTCAACAGGTAGTCAGACAAGCAACCTGCCCAGTGTTAAAATCAGCAATGGGTAATTGTTATCTGTATTGGTCAGTAAATAGTAGCTTAGAAATGATTCGCTGGATGATTATGGACAGCCATGAAAGCGAACCAGATCAAGTCAATGCCATTGAAAAAGTTTTAGTGCATCGTCAAGCCTTACCATCTTCCTTATCAGTGCTGTGGAGTAGCTTGAAAGAAAAAGGTTTTCAACTTAAAGGAGATGCAGAATTAGTTGCAGCATTTCCCCAATTGCAATTAGCCAAAGATGAGGAATGGGGAACACCGTATTTAACCAAAACAGTGGCTTTTAAGTTAGTGGATAGTTTAGAAAGTGCGATCGCTTGGATTAACCAATATAGTAGCAGTCATGCTGATAGTATTGTCACTGAATCCTACCAAGAAAGTCGCCAATTTGCATTAGGAGTAAATAGCGCTTCCACCTACATCAATGCTTCCCCGCGTTTTTCCCGTCACTCCTCACGGGGAGAGGCTGTATTTTTAGGAATGTCCAATCAAAAAGGCCATCGTCGGGGATTTATTAGTTTGGAAACATTGACAACGGTGAAGCATATTGTTCAGGGAAATGGACGGTTTTAATAGTGAGTTGTGAGAAATAAAACTGTTATATATTTATAATAATCATTAAAGATATTCAGCTATTTCTCACAGGACGCACAATTTCGTAAACAGAGAGTTTAAGTTATATGTCAAACCGACTAAAGCTTTTTCGGGAAAGAATGGCAGCTTTTGAGGGTGCAGCAAATCCATCAGAAGCAATTGAAAGTGGTTATTATGTCCACGCACCAGGAAAGTTACTTGTAGATAATATCTCAAATCGTATAGCTTTGCGTCCCTCTTCTTCACATCTTCTTGTAGGAGGAATTGGATCTGGGAAAACAACTCAATTGTTAGTTGCTTGTCAGCAAATTAATGAGATAGAAGATATTCATGCAATATATATAGATGTTAGTGAATATACAGATATTTCTAAAATAACAAGTGGTGTTTTAACTGCGATTGCAGGATTAGAAATTGCTAAACTCATTCAAGATAGTACAGATAAAAATATTATAGAATCTGTCGAATTAATTCGTGATCTTGCAAATGGTTATGCATCCTACAACTACGACGAATATCCTGAGCCGCATGAATATGATGAAGTTATTATAGTAAAAGGTATTATTCCAAAGAAATCAGAAGGATATGGGATAAGTTTAAAGTTAGTAAAAACGGTCAGTGAATTAACTAAATATACTTCAGAAAAATATGGAAATCTAGTTCTTCTATTTGATGGATTAGATAGGCTTGATGATGCTAAAATGTTTATGCAGCTTGTGTTTTCAGATGCAAAGGCAATATCATCTGCGGGTGTTGGTCTAGTATTAGTAGGTTCTTTAACTGCAATTTATGGAAATTATCATGATACCATTAATAAAAGTTTAGACTATTTTTACTATCAGCCGTTTTTTGATGTTGAAAATGATCCAGAAGCTTATAAATTCTGTGAGAAAATTATTCAAACTCGCTCATCAGAAGATTTTATAGAAGAATCAGCAATTAAAGCTTTGATTCGCTTTTCTGGTGGGGTTTTACGAGACTTTATTACTCTGACACAAGCCTCCATTGAGGAAACATATCTATCAGGTGAAGATAGAGTACAAGAAAAACAAGTTTTAAAAGCTGTTGATTCAACTGGTAGGAATCAATTACTTGGTATATCAGATAATGAACTGAAAGTTATTAAGCAAGTTCTTCAAACAGGAACATTTATTCCTAGAACTGACGAAGATTTGCGATTATTGGTAAGAAGAGTAATTCTTGAATATAGATATCCAAAACTACGTTATGCAGTTCATCCAGCTATTAAACCACTACTAGAACAAATACCAGTTTAAAACTATTTTTAAAATGAGTAATTTTATTAAATCACTTTCTATTGATGAATTTTTACAGCGAATTGGCTCACAGCCAAACGGAAATACTTGGTCAGCACTCATTACTGCAAATTTAGATAGTCAGCAATTAGTAGGTGATTTACAAGAAATATTAACTATTTTTGCAGAATGCGAAGTGGGATGTTTCTCTGCAAATGATGAGACTAACACTCTAGTAAAGCAAATTAAGAAAGCAACTGAAGATTATTTAATTCTGTGGAACTTTGAACAATGGGATAAAAATAATTGGTATGAATTTGATTGTATGAGAAGTTCGTTGATGAGAAAACGCGGATTAGTGCTGATTTTATCACCAGAATCAGCAAAAACTATGTTTTCTTATGCTCCAAATATTGTGAGTTGGCTCGGTTCTAGGGTATATTCATTTTTAAAAGATACAGAATTACTCAGTGTTGAAGAAATTCAGGAAAGACTAGCGACACTTCGAGAATGGTCAGGTTTCACTGACTCTCAAATAATCGAAATGGCTGAAACTCGAACTTTACCACCTGAACCTGAATATGCTGAATGGCTTGTGCTTCTGGAAAGGGGAGATTTAATTTGAGCAGTAAGAGTGACTGGGAGCAAATTTGTGAGAATGTACAAGCACGATTATTAGAAAAGACTCCCCTAACAGTGAAAAGTGCTAACTTCTTGCGAAGTGAGATTTTGAGGTGTTTAACAAAAGCCTGTGATGATAAGCTTTTAAACAAAGAATATTATTCTAAAATTTATGAACTACTCAAAATTTTTAGAAGATAACCCAACTAAATTTTTACGATTTGATCTAAATTTACCAGAACACAATAATGACAATCAAGGAAAACGATTTCATCTACATCCAGGTAATGATGACTTAATGATTCATGCTTCCCCAATGTCACCACTAGAAATTCTGCATTTATTTTTATATGATTTAAAAATGCCTGAACGTCCACGCAGTTCATAGGAACTTGTAATTGTCAGAATCAGGATCTTGTGAATCTGCAATCTGCTATATCTACAAATATTACTCAAAAGATAGAAGCTCAAACACACAAAAAAGATGATAATTAAATAGGATTAGTATCTATAAATCTCTGTGTAGGTGAGAAAAATGGCAGCACAAAAATTGAGCGAAACTGAACTAACATTAGCTCTGAATAGTTTACCAGGATGGCAAATCAAAGAAGGCAAATTATACAAAGAATATAAATTTAGCTCCTTTGCCACGGCGTTGGGTTGGATGGTTAGTGCGGGTGTTCACGCGGAAAAACTTGGACATCACCCGGAATGGTTTAATGTTTACAATACTGTTCAGGTTAATCTTGTTACCCACGATATCGGTAATGCTATTAGCAATTTAGATGTGGAACTGGCGAAGAAAATGGAGGAAATTTATAGGTAGGGGCAAACCCCCTGTGGTTGACCGAAATATAGGGGTAGGCACGGGGGAGCTACCCCTACAAAGTCCTAACTCGTTTCCTGAATCTGTAATCTGATGGTGTGTTCTATTGTCCCGCTTAATTGCAGTTCCATGATTTCTCCTCCTAGTGGTTCTATGCAGGTGAGGAGCGATCGCAAATTAGGCGTACTTGCACCAGTATCTACATATAATCTATCTGCTAAACTACTAATTTTTTTCCAGGTCATATACAATTTGCCGATGGTTTGTTCAATTTGCGATGCTTGATTTACCAAGTCAGCAGCAATACTTAAACAACCGACCCTTTGCGCTTCTTCTAATGCGGTTTCAATATCCACATCTTCGGCTATTAAGGCTTGGACTTGGGCAGCAGATTTGAGATATTTGGCTAATTGCCTAGCTTCTGAAGTGGCTTGTTTGACAGTATCAACATCAGGATTGGCGGCTATATCCCTTTGTAATGCCTTTTGGTGCAATTCGGGCAGTTTTTCCATTTCCTTGACCAGAGGGGCAATGTAGCGCGGTGGGAGGCTGTTATCTGCGGCTTTTTCCCTGACTTCTTCCGGTAATAAATCGGAAGACATGGCTGTCCATTCGTCACTGAGTTGACGGACTTCTCTGCGGGTAATGCGATCGCCTTTCTCCGCAGCTTCACTCACCATCTGTTGTACTTCTGGAGACGCTTTGGCAGTTTCTACAAATGCCCGTTTACTGAAGTTATTAACTGTATCTGGGTTGAGTTTGCCATCGGATATCAAGGTATCAGCACTATTGGCTAATTGAATCCAACTGTATGCCTGGGTTTTGCTGATTTCTCGTTCTTTGAGCCATTTGAGAAAGCCTGTCCCCCGTCCATCTCCGCCCTTTTTCTCACGGTCACGAATAGAACGTAAAATGCGACCACGCCAAATTTCTGTTTGCAAGTCAAAGCGATCGCATACCTGCCATGCTACATCAAGTTGTTGTAAAAAGTCAGATTCAGGAATTTGTTCATCTTCTGGATCAGGCAATGCAAAGTCTAAATCTGCTGGCTGTTGGAGTGCAGCCGCAATATCATTCATGGAGTCGGTATCTTGCACGATAGATAGCTGGTTGAGGTATGCGATTTAGCTTATGTTCACACAACTTGCGTCTAGAAAATCGGTGAATCAAGCAATTAAGTATTTTACTTTAAAAATTAAATTTTAGGCGACTGGGAAAATGAGAAAATGAAGAAACTGGGAGGTAAAACAAATAAAGGGGCTAAAGGAAATATTTATCTTCACTTTTGCCTTTTATTCTCTCACCGTGGCGTAGCACCTATAACCTGTAACCTGTCACCTGTAACCTGTAACCTGTAACCTATTCCCTTATGAAACAAACTGCGAAAATCCTCGACGGTAAGGCATTAGCCGATAAAATTCAGCAAGAACTTAGCGAGACAATTAGCAAATTACAAGGTAAAATTGGGCGATCGCCTGGATTAGCGGTATTAATGGTGGGAGATAACCCAGCCTCAGCCGCCTATGTCCGCAACAAAGAAAAATCCTGTGCTAAAGTCGGAATTACCTCTTTTGGTAAACACTTTCCTAGCCAAACCAGCCAAACTGAATTAGAGGAAGTAATTGCCCAACTCAACGAAGATGAAAGAGTAGACGGGATTTTAGTCCAGTTACCCCTTCCCCATCATTTAGATGCTGTCAGTCTATTACATCAAATTGCACCGGATAAAGACGCTGACGGACTCCACCCCGTGAACTTAGGACGACTGGTGCGAGGTGAAACAGGTTTACGCAGTTGTACTCCCGCCGGTGTGATGCGATTGTTAGGAGAATATAAAATTCCTTTACAGGGAAAAAAAGCTGTCGTCGTAGGCCGGAGTATTTTAGTAGGGAAACCGATGGCTTTGATGCTACTAGAAGCTAATGCTACAGTTACCATTACCCATTCTAAAACCCGGGATTTACAAAATATTACCAAAGATGCTGATATCTTGATCGCTGCCACCGGTATTCCCGGCATGATTAGTGCTGATATGGTAAAACCGGGCGCAATTGTGGTAGATGTGGGCATAAACCGGGTTACAGATAGCAATGGCAAAAGTCGGTTAGTTGGTGATATTCAATTTGAAGCGATCGCTAATGTGGCAGAATATATTACCCCTGTTCCCGGTGGTATTGGTCCAATGACAGTAGCCATGTTATTGCAAAATACTGTTTCTAGCTATTTACAAACAACAGGCAACTGAGAAATAATTTTTGTCAGTAACTCAGCCCTAAAGGGACTGAGCTTGTAAGAAATTGCAAGCTGTACTGACCAGTCTAAGTCTTCACTGACTACGTTTTTTGAGTCACGACACCCTGGAATGCGTAGCTAGTTCCCTGCTCTGTCATTTGCAATTAAACAGTTTTAAAGTCACTGAAACAGTGTTGCAAGTCTAAAAAGCTCTTAAAACATTGACGAAGCTAACATCACCCCGAAAGGGAGGCTCTTCGGAGCAACACATTATGCGTACAGAGTTAGGAAATTTGAATCGGTAATTGTCCCGTTGAAAGTACATCACAAAAGTACCCCGAATTTCCTAACTCCAAGGCGGTAATGAAAAAATATTCAAGGTGGTTAAAACCGTGGTCAGTGAGCTTGTCGAACTGCTCGTGTCGCTTCCCTCTCAGGTCTGAAGATTCTGAGTTTCCCGCATACCGCGAGGTTTTATGAATATTCATGATTCCTCAGTACAACGGGAATCAACAGCGGATTTTAGATTTATTCCCCGCATAAATTCGGGGACTTTAAACTCTTTAAGATTTTAAATCCAAAATCCAAAATCTAAAATCCAAAATTCGGTGAGTGTTTCCGCCCCAAACCCCCGTAAAATTGGTACACAGATCACAAACAACCCAATATTTTCAAAAGTCAAGAGGAATACAAAGCATGGTAGCAACGGACAAAAGATTGGAAACCCCCAAAAAATCAGAATCAGCTAGTTTTAACCTCGCTACCTATCTCAAAGAACGACAACAGCTTTGCGAACAGGCTTTGGATAATTCCATTACCGTCGTTTATCCAGAAAAGATTTATGAAGCCATGCGCTACTCACTCTTAGCTGGAGGGAAACGAGTTCGGCCTATTCTCTGTCTCGCTACTGCCGACATGATTGGTGGCACAATAGAAATGGCCATGCCTACAGCTTGTGCCGTAGAAATGATTCATACCATGTCATTGATTCATGATGATTTACCCGCAATGGATAACGATGATTATCGTCGCGGTAAACTCACCAATCATAAAGTTTATGGTGAAGATGTCGCTATTTTGGCAGGTGATGGTTTATTAGCTTTAGCCTTTGAACACGTGGCCGCCCAAACTCCTACAAATGTACCTAGAGATAGAGTATTACAAGTCATCATTCGCCTGGGTAAAGCATTAGGCGCGGCTGGCTTAGTCGGTGGTCAAGTAGTAGATTTAGAATCGGAAGGTAAATCCGATATTTCCTTAGAAACCCTGAATTTTATTCATAATCATAAAACAGCAGCCCTGTTAGAAGCTTGCGTAGTTTGTGGGGGAATTATTGCTGGTGCATCCGCTGAAGATGTGCAAAAATTAACTCGTTATTCTCAAAATATTGGTCTGGCTTTCCAAATCATTGATGATATTCTAGATATCACTGCTACCCAAGAGCAGTTGGGTAAAACCGCTGGGAAAGACCTCACAGCCCAGAAAGTCACCTATCCTAGTCTGTGGGGAATTGAAGAATCTCGCGCCAAAGCCCAACAACTGGTTGCTGAAGCTTGTGCTGAATTAGAATCCTATGGTGAAAAAGCCATTCCTTTGCAAGCGCTCGCCCACTTTATCACCAGTCGCAATCACTAAATCCAATTTTAGATTTTGGATTTTGAATTGCTGACTCCATACAACCACTACCCACACTTACTAACCTCACCAAAATACCATGCAGGACATAGGCGAAATTATCAACAACCGCGTGCTGCTGGTTGCGCTTGTAGCTTGTTTTGTGGCTCAAGGATTAAAGCTTATCGTTGAGCTAGTTAAACATCGCAAATTAAATGTGCGTGTTTTAGTGACTACTGGAGGTATGCCCAGCGCCCATTCAGCCCTAGTAACAGCCCTAGCAGACGGTGTAGGTCAAACTTTAGGCTGGGCATCTCCAGAATTTGCTCTAGCTACAGTTTTTGCTATCATCGTTATGTACGATGCCGCTGGAGTGCGTCAAGCTGCCGGTAAGCAAGCAAAAATACTCAATCAAATGATTGATGAATTATTCCATGAAAAACCGGACTTTTTTCAAGACCGTCTCAAGGAATTACTAGGACATACACCAGTTCAAGTTATCGCTGGTTCAGTTTTAGGTGTAGCTATTTCTTGGTTAGCGCGGGCTGTATATTAGTCATTGGTAATTGGTCAGATTTCCCAGATCATCAACGTATTACAAATGTTGTAGGTTATCCTTTGTGATACAAAAGTATGGTAGGTAGATACTCAGCATCTATGACAACCATACTCAAAGAAAAAGCATTATTCCTTCTGCGTCAGGCCTTGAATAACCCAAACGCTGATTTTCACAATGGACAATGGGAAGCTATTGAAGATTTACTACTGAACAAATCACGGTTACTTGTCGTTCAGCGCACAGGTTGGGGAAAAAGTCTAGTTTATTTTTTAGCGACTCGCTTATTAAGAGATCAAGGTGCTGGTTGCACTTTATTGATTTCACCTCTTTTAGCATTAATGCGAAACCAAATTTCAGCAGCAAAACGTATTGGAGTAAAAGCCGAAACAATTAATTCTAGTAATACAGATAATTGGAAACTTGTAGAAACAAATTTGTTAGCAAATCAAGTAGATATTTTATTAATTTCTCCTGAAAGATTAGCTAATGATGAATTTAGAGAAAATATCCTTTTACCATTATCTCAAAAAATAGGTTTATTTGTTGTTGATGAAGCCCATTGTATTTCTGACTGGGGACATGATTTTCGTCCTGATTATCGCCGTATTGTCAGAGTTTTACAAGCCTTACCACAAAATATTCCTGTTTTGACTACAACTGCTACAGCTAACAATCGAGTAGTTGATGATATTAAAGCTCAATTAGGGTCAAATCTGCGCGTTTATAGAGGAAATTTAACTAGAGAAAGTTTACATCTACAAAATATTTACCTTCCCAGTCAAGCCGCAAGATTAGCTTGGTTAGCTCAACATCTATCTCAATTACCAGGAAGTGGTATTATCTACACATTAACTGTGCGTGATGCTCAACGAGTTGCTGATTGGTTGAAAACCCAAAATATTAATGCTAAAGCATATCATAGCAAATTAGAAGATGGAAGAGAAGCATTAGAAGATGAACTCCTAGAAAACAAAATTAAAGCATTAGTAGCAACTACAGCTTTAAGTATGGGCTTTGATAAACCCGATTTAGGATTTGTCATTCATTATCAAAGACCTGGTTCTGTTGTACATTATTATCAGCAAGTAGGTAGAGCAGGTAGAGCAGTAAAAACAGCCTATGGAATTCTTTTAAGTGGTGATGAAGATGAAGAAATTACTAACTACTTCATTGATACAGCATTTCCTCCCCAAAGACATACAGAACAAGTATTAGCGGTAATTAATTCTGCTAGGAATGGAATTTCTGTTAACGAAATAGAACACAAAATAAATCTTGCTCAAGGACAAATTAATAAAGTTTTGAAATTACTATCTTTGGAATTTCCCACACCTGTCACCAAGATAGATTCTAAATGGTATGCTAACCCAGTCAACTATCAAATTAATCGTCAAAAAATTGCAGAAATCACCCAAATCCGCCAACAAGAACAACAGCGTATGGCAGATTATATGCAAAGTAAACAATGCTTAATGGCTTTTTTAACAACAGAATTAGATGATCCAAATGCACACGAATGTGGTAAATGTGCTGTATGTTTAGGTAAGCCATTATTCCCGGAAACTTTTGCAGATGAACTTGTAAATCAATCAATTTTATATTTACGTCGTAGTAACCAAATTATTGAACCCCGCAAAAAGTGGATTAAAGAATCATTGCTCACCTATGGGTTTTCTGGAAACATTAAAGACAATTTAAAAGCAGAAGAAGGAAGAACATTATCTTTATGGGGTGATGCAGGTTGGGGAGAATTAGTCAAGAGAGGAAAATATCAAGATAATCATTTTGATGATGCACTTGTCCAGGCTACTGTTGAGATGATTCAACGTTGGAAACCTCAACCTTTTCCCACTTGGGTAACGTGCGTTCCTTCCTTAAGTCGTCCAGAACTTGTACCTAATTTCGCCCAAAGACTAGCTGATAAATTAGGCTTACCATTTAAACCCATTGTCCGCAAAATTCGTCAAACTCAGTTACAAAAACAGATGAATAACAGTTATCAACAAGCTCATAATTTAGATGGATCTTTTGCAATTGATGATTGGCAAGGAATGAGTGGTAATGTATTCTTAGTTGATGATATGGTAGATTCCCGTTGGACTTTTACTGTCATTGCAGCACTTTTGCGTAATGCTAGAAGTGGATTAGTTTATCCTGTAGCATTAGCTCTTAATTCATTAGGTCAATCGGATTAGAAAATTATGTTAAATCATGTCCTAGCACCAGATACTCAAGCAATTTTGCTGTTGTGTGCCAGTTTTGGACAAAATCGCCAAATTGAACCGCTACCTTTGACTCTGGGTGAATATAACTTGTTAACAGACTGGTTACGAGAACATCAAATGCGTCCAGCAGATTTACTGGAAACAACAGCAAAAGAACAAGTACAAAAAATAAGTAACAATAAACTTAACCCTGATAGGCTTTTAGCTTTATTACAACGGGGTGCAATGTTAAGTTTAGCTGTGGAAAAATGGACCAGTCGGGGCTTATGGATATTAGGACGCAGTGATGCTAAATATCCAAAACGTCTTAAACAAATATTGAAACATTCAGCACCAGCAATTATTTATGGGGTTGGAAATACCGAATTATTATCTTTAGGAGGATTAGCAATTGTAGGTTCTCGTGATGTAGATGAGGATATTATTCACTACACACGCAAAGTTGCCCAAACTTGTTCTCAACAAAGCATACAAGTTATTTCCGGTGGTGCAAGAGGGATAGATCAAGAATCAATGTTAGGTATTTTGGATCATGGAGGAACGTCTGTTGGTGTATTAGCTGATAGCTTGACTAAAGCAGCAGTAAATAGTAAATATCGTTCTAGTATTCAAGAAGGTAGATTAACTTTAATTTCTAGCTATGATCCTGATGCTGGTTTTAGCACAGGCAACGCAATGGGAAGGAATAAATATATTTATAGTTTAGCAGATTATGCCTTAGTTGTTAATTCTACTTGTGGTAAAGGTGGAACTTGGGCTGGTGCAGTAGAAGCATTATCTAAATTGAAAGAAGTTCCTGTCTTTGTGAAAATGGGATCTTCTGTACCAGAAGGAAACCAGCAATTATATAATCAAGGTGCAAAACCGTTTCCTTCAGAAGTTGAACATGGTAATTTGCGGGAGATGTTAACAAAAACTATTAATGATTTTGAATCGGTAAAAACTGAAATAATCCCAGAACAAAATGTTAAGATTATCGCACAAGATTTCACCAATATGTCTAAAGATATTTATAATGTCGTTTTACCTATAATTCTTAATCATTTACAGCAACCCAAGGATGCAAAATCTCTTGCGGACTCTTTACAAGTGAGAAAAGTGCAAATGGATGATTGGTTAATAAAAGCTATACACGAGGGGAAGGTAATAAAAACAAAAATAGAAAAGCGAGTTGCTTATGTGGTTAATCAATCAGATACTCAACTTTCTTTGTTATAATATTAGCGTCCCAGATTTCTCACAAGCGAGAAAAAACAATTGACTGCCATATTCTCATTCTTTAGGAGAAATCCAGATATCTAGTTTTAGTCCCTGATTAAAAAACAACTAACACCGGACAACTATCAACGGACGCTTGAGCGGAGTAAGACTACTTTGCGACCATCAGCTAAGACAGCTACAAAGCCACTCTCGCTGAGTTTTTGCAATGTATTGTATGCTTCTTTTTGGTTGGTAGTATAAACTGCCAACAGGTAAGGGCGTTGTCCATAGGAGACAAAACCCACATCACCTCCTACGGATTTTTGCAAGCTACTAACCATTTCTGGACGGTTGAAATAATCAACCAGAATTGCATAACCTTCCCCTAATATTTTGGGGTTGTAGCTGATTTTTGAATTTGGTACTTTTGAAGTTGTTTGTGGTACTTGTTGAGGCGTTTGCTGTACAGGAAGAGTGGCGATAATGGCAGACAAACCAACTATATTCTGAATATACCTTGCCCAGCGATTGGCATCATCAATCTTCCTAAATCCACCAATCCGCGTTACTGTTTGATTGTTATATTTACAAATAACTGTTTTTAATTCAGTCGGTAATGCACTACGCAACTGCTTTTGATTTTCAGTTGTAGGACTGACTACCAACAATAGATATTCTTCTACACTTGGTGGTTGACAATTAGTAAGATTTTGTTGAGCAATACCAGGATTAATATTGCTAATTAAAGGAACTACCGACAGTAATAACACACTTGGCAAGATTTTTAATAGTTGCATAAATTGGTAATTGGTAATTGGTAAAATCTTTACTCCCTGCTCCCTGCTCCCTGCTCCCTGTTCCCTGCTCCCTGCTCCCTGTTCCCTGTTCCCTGCTCCCTGTTCCTTATTAAGAAACTGTACTGAGAGATGCTAAGGGACTGGGTATGCTATCAGAAGGGGCGGGAAATTCGCCAGTAATCACATACTCTAACCGCAGTTTTAGCCAGGTAATAAATTGGGCATTGGTGGAAATAATAGCTGCCGCAGGTTGAGGACATTTCTTTTTAATATCTTTCATTTCTGCTGCTTCTAAAAAAGCGGGTTGCCTAACTAACCAAAAATCAATTTCTTTTTCTTGTTCATGATAGTTACGAGTCCGTTCTTTGAGAACTTCTTCTATCGGTTCTTCTTCCATAAGAAAGTGTTGACTGGCCAAAACGTAATAGTATGTTTTCATTTTCTTTGCTTGCTGACTAATCTATAATTTTAGGGTAAGGTGGTAAGATCCCCGACTTCTAGTATTAATTCATCATTTATAAGACTTACGCAAGTGTCACACTAAAAATCTGTTGTAGGGTGCTTTACTACTGCATAAATCATGCAAATAAACAGATTGTTGATATCTGACGCACCCTACTAATGTGCCAGTTGCGTAAGTCCTAATTTTTTGACATCACGAGAGAAGAATTTGGGGATCTGATTAGGATACAGTGTTGAATCTGTACCCTGAGCAATTAACTTGTCTTCAATCCCTGAAACCAAGAACCAAAAGGACAACCACTACCCTTATTTTTACTATTTTCTAGTTTGCCACCTGCTGTCAGGCTTTCTAAAAATAGGGCATTATCAAAATAGTGTTCTAAGGAAACAATTTTTAAATCTTCGGTGACATGAGCAACACTCATACCGATAATTTCTACTGTTTTCCCTGTGGGTGCATAATCTTTATATTTACCCTGAAAATGTCCCCAGTGTCTCCATTTAAATGTAACATTTGGGGGACCGGAATAAACTGCCAATACTTCCCAGGGAAATCCTTGGGGGAAGGTACTATGAAAGATATCATGGGAAGATTCAAAACTTTCTTCTGAAGCCTTGTAATGTTCAGAATCAGCCATAAATAAATTATAAGTACCTGATTTACCTAACTCGGCGGCGGTGTATTCTTGACCCCCATTACTTGTTACCCGGAATTTGTCATTGACGATAGATAACCACTGTGCGGGGTTAGTTTTCCATGACACTTCCATTTCAAAGGTTCTGACGAGATTTTCGACAATTGCTTCCAGTGTACCTTGTAGATGATGGTGGATACTCTCTTTTGCTAGGTTTTGCTGAGAACGGCTATAGTCAGGGGCTTTTTGATAACGCCATTGAGCATCTGTACTGGCTGCAATTACTTTATCTCTATCTTGTACCCATAGGGGCAGGTTCTTAGGCTGTTGAGAGGTCATAGTAGTTTGAAGTTTCCAAATTTGACTCTAGTTTTCTGGAATTACGCAGCTACAACCCCTCTAGTCCAAAGAGGTAAAGGGCAGGGGGCAGGGGGAAAGATTTTACCAACTACCAATTACCAATCACCAATTACCAATTACCCCGCATTGCTTCTTTCATTTCCCTGACTGCTCTTTCCATACCTACTAAAGCTGCCCGACTGATGATAGTATGACCAATATTGAGTTCCTCCATGCCTGGAAGGGCGGCAATGGGGTAAACATTCCAGTAGGTGAGTCCATGACCGGCATTCACCCGCAAACCAGCTTTAATGGCTTGTTCACAGCCTTGGGCTAATAAAGTTAGTTCTTTTTGGCGAGTTGTTTCGTCTTTGGCTTCTGCATATTGTCCTGTGTGTAGTTCAATAAATTTGGCTTTTACCTTGACAGATGCCTCAATTTGTGGTGGTTCGGCATCAATAAACAAACTAACGGGAATGCCGACATTTTGCAGTTTATCAACTATCTCTCCTATTCTAGCAATTTGTCCGACAATATTTAAACCACCTTCTGTTGTTACTTCTTCCCGTTTTTCTGGTACTAGGGTAACATAATCGGGTTTGATATCTAGGGCTATAGCTAACATTTCTGAGGTTGCTGCCATTTCTAGGTTTAAATGGGTTCTCACTGTTTCTCGCAATAGCCGCACGTCTCGATCTTGAATATGTCTTCTATCTTCGCGTAAATGGGCGGTAATGCCATCAGCACCCGCTAGTTCTGCCAATACTGCTGCTGCTATAGGGTCTGGTTCTACTGTCCGCCGGGCTTGACGAATGGTAGCGATATGGTCAATATTAACACCGAGTGTAGGCACGCCTGGTTTCTCCTGTTTAACGGTTCTTTTGATGTTAATTCTACAGGAAATATCAATTGTACGGTGAATGGTCATATTATAAAGGAAGATAATTCTTGAAAAATTGGATAATCTTTGAGGCGATATGCTTTTAGAACTGCAACAAATTATTGTCAATCCAGGTCAACAAATGTTACTCAAGGATATTAGTTGGCAGCAGTTAGAAAAGATTTTGGAGGAAATGGGAGAAAGGCGTGCGGCGCGTATTTCTTATAGTGATGGTTGGTTAGAAATTATGGTTCCTTTACCTGAACACGAAAAAGATAAAGAACTTATTGGTGATTTAGTTAAACTTTTATTGGAAATACTCCAAATTGATTTTGAGCCTTTTGGTTCGACAACACTTAAAAATAAGCGAATGCAGCAAGCTGTAGAACCAGATACTAGTTTTTATATTCAAAATCAAGCTGCTGTAATTGGCAAAAATCGGATTGATTTAAATATAGATCCACCACCAGATTTAGCTATTGAAATTGATATTACTTCTCGGACTAGATCTGACAATTATGCAATTTTGGGAGTTCCTGAACTGTGGCGATATCAACAACAAGGTTTGGAGATTTTCTTGTTACAGTCAGGGAAATATATAAAGTCTCAATCTAGTCCTAATTTTCCTAATATTCCCATTGTCGAATTAGTTAATGAGTATGTACGGCAGTGTTTAACTATTGGGAGAAGTCAGGCTATGCGGAATTTTAGGAGTTGGGTTAAGGATAATTTGTAATTGCTAAGTAGGTTGGTATTGAAAATTGTCGTTATGGCAAGGCAAAAGGCACTCATGCAAGAGGCAAGAGTGAAGAGGGTTTGGGCGATTTTACATTTCTTTACACAGTTTGGTTTTATTGTGTTCACCTACTTATTCGGTAAAGTTGTAAAATTAAGGAATTGGCACGAACTCGTATTTGTCAGTTCCGGGTTTTTGTTGAACTTTGACTAAGAAGATATTATTGTTTATGCGATCGCCTGATTGTAAAAAATAAATTTTTCCTGTCGCATCATCAATTGAAAAGTTGTAATTGCTTAATAGATACTTTGCACGAAGATTCAGCAAAGTGAAGCATTAGCAACTAGTTACTTTTGTCAAAACCTCCAGTTTCTTGAAGCTGTCTTATCGTGTTTTTACATTGTTCTGTCTGAAGTAGATTTGCATACGCTTCACCAGCTTGCTGTTCTTTTTGACCATTTTCCTTAACCACTACATAAAAATCAACAGGGAGTGGATATTCACCACTATAAATCGCTTCTATGTTAACCCGATTACGCTTGCCA
Organism: Aphanizomenon sp. CS-733/32; assembly: GCF_028330045.1. NCBI lineage: Bacteria > Bacillati > Cyanobacteriota > Cyanophyceae > Nostocales > Aphanizomenonaceae > Aphanizomenon > Aphanizomenon sp. CS-733/32. The sequence goes on along the minus strand of NZ_JAQMSE010000202.1, from coordinate 45,339 downwards.
GGTCCACATTCAGCAGGTGACACGAAGTTTTGTTGTTGGTATGGATAGAAAGTTTTACCCTTATTAATAATAGGTAAAGTCTTAACTCCACACTGTGGTACTATATCTGAGATAGGTCCTACAAAGATTCCCCCAGCTTCTCTAGTGATTTCTCGGAGTCCTTCATTAGTTGTATTAACATAGTTAATCTTTTCACCAAACTCTATGATTTCTAAACTTTTTCTAAACTCATCAGTGCTTGTTGAATTATTACCACGCACATAAAACTTAATTGGTATATCTGCTGGATTACCAGCCTGTCTCCAGTTGTCAATCTTTCCACTAAAGATTTTACTTACTTGGTCTTTGGTCAGAGAATTGATCGCTAATTTGGGGTTAACGGCTACTGCTAAACCACTTTTAACAACTGGAATTGCTTTAAGACTTTTTTTAGCGTTGTGATCCTCTTGAGTCGAAACATTACGAGATGATAGAGCAAAATCCAGTTCACCATCTATTAACTTCTCAATACCTATTCCAGAACCTTTTACTAAGTCCTTTCTTATGTTGATATTAAATAGTGGATAAGTATTTTTAATTTCTGATTCTAGCTTTGGGTATATAAAACTCCAGGAAGTGCTGCCACCGTACTTAAATGTTCCTTCAGGTACATTGTGGACTTCTGCAAATTGGTTGGTAATTTTTATTGGAGGTAACTTACATGGAGGACATTCTTTATCCGGCTTAATATACCATGCTACCGCAAAACTAATAATTCCTAGACTTAATATTCTAGGACTTACGCATTGACAGGATCAACCAAATATGAGGTATGGGTTTCGGGCATTTTAACGTGATTTTTTGATGATTTTTGAGCGCTCGCTATTGAGCAGAAGTTAATCACCAAAAGCCTGAAACGAAGGATTTTCGTTCATGCACATCATGGTGAATTTGTACAGTGCGTAAGTCCTACATAATCAAATACTTTGAGAAAGCTCTAAGGAGATTATCATACGCATAAAATTTAAACTACAAAGGCTTTGTAAGTGACAATACCTTGTCCAAATTAGGAAAAGCCTTGATTTGTAGATTGGGTTGTGGAACGTAAACATTCGCGGAGCAATTAGCATGAAACCCAAGATGAGCCTTGGATTGCGCTGTCACTTAACCTAAACTACCTCTGATGGGTGAAAAGGTGGTAAAAATAAGGTATTATCTTAAAATTACACTTAAGTAAGTCAGCGTTATTAAAGAATCAATGTAACGAAATGTAAATTAACGAATACCTTATGAATAGGGTATTTCGCGGTTTTTACCAAACTAAATATATATTGACTTTATTGTGCCGACTTACTTACATGGTTACATAGACAAAAAATACATCAAATATCAATCACATATAGAGGTTGATTTTTGAGATTGGATAGTTTATCATCCTTTTAATTTGTTAAAAATTGTAAGAATTTAGACACTAATGATTTATTTTCTTGCCCAAGCGGCAGCCTCACCTGCAAGAACTAATCCTGTAGCCACAGCACTACTAGTTATGCCAACCGCGGCACAATTTGGTACGTTCCTTTTCAGTTTAGGTTTATGTACCGGAATTTCTTTTGCACTTTATATAGGGCTTTTTTATGTACTAAAATCACTTGCTCGCAAATGGGAAAAAGATACATTACTACTCCTTCTTGGCATTTCCGAAACTCCTCTGACTATAATTTTTATCCTTACGAGTCTCAAAATTGCCCTATTCAACTTAAGTAATTCAGGAGAAATAATTGAATGGATTCAGAAGGGACTCCTAGCCTTTCTAATAGCGGCTTTAACTTACTGGGTGACTCAGTTGTTTACAGAGGCAGTCGTTAGCTATTTGAAAGCTTATGCCAGGAGAACGGAGGCGATTTGGGATGATGTTTTAATACCTCTTCTTCAAAATTTTATCCCAGTAATTACTTATATTATTGGTATTTCTCTATTCTTTACTACCCTTGGTGTAGATTTAACTGGGATAGGATTAGCCCTAGGTAGTATCACTGTGGTTTTGGGATTAGCAGTGAAAGATATTTTAAGCAACTTCTTCAGTGGCTTAGTCTTATTAGTTGATACACCATTTAAGTTCGGAGATGTGATTGCTACTTCTGATGGTTCACTGGCAATTATCAAACAAATTGGGATTCGGGTAACAAAGTTGTATTTGATTGAAGAGCATTGTGAAGTATATATGCCTAATGCTGCTTTGGGAAATCAAAGTATCACTAACCTGAGTCGTCCTACTACTCACTATGCCTATACGATTAAGGTATCAGTGAGAATTGATGCTGATGCCATCATGGCGACGGATATCCTGCAAGAAATTGTTGCTGGACATCCAGACACATTAGCTGATTTTGATCAAAAACTCAAATCATTAGATAGCTTCTATGGATTAAAAGAAGCTCAGGGGGATAGGCTTTCCAAAAAGGATGCTGGACGCAAACGGATACTAATTGAAAAAGAAATAAATCTTCAGTTGAAAAAAGTCCACACCGTATTCCAGAAATTAATTGAAGAAATTCAACTTTTAGAAAGAGGTGGGTTAGATACACAAGAACTGAGAAGTATTCAGAAGACGTACATAGAGATATTAAACCTAGTAGGAATGGTTGTTATCACAGAACGAAAGGGTAAACGACAACGCTCTTGGTTGGAAGAAGAACAAGAGTCTACGAATAAAGAAAATCTCATTAGCTTAGTGAGATGTTGGTATCAAACATGGTTAAAAGATCCAGATTTGGTCTTGGAAGATCAAAATGTCTTGCCTGATGAATGGGAACAAAAAATTGAACTTCTGAAGATAAAACTGAATAAATTATTTCAGAAAATTTCTAGTCCAGGAGTTGATGAAACTAGGTTAGATGACTACGCAATCAAACTTCTAGATTGGTTGGAAACTAACTTTAAGGAGTCTTCTACTGCTTGGAAAGAACCACAAATTCAAATTACAGATATTCAAGGTTCTTCCATTCAATTTTCTGTAAGGTTCTATATTGATAATATTCAATTAGAACACTGGCGACGTGGTGAAAGAGTTAAAAATGAAGTGCGACGAGAAATGATTCGCCGCTTGAGACTGGCTCATATCTACACTGGTTAGGTCCTAAATAATTGCGGTAGTAAGGATTGAGATTTTCAATACAAGTAGGTTAGCATTGAAGATCGTCCTTATGGCAAGGCAATAGGCAATAGGCAATAGGCAATAGTGAAGAGGCAATAGTGAAGAGGCAATAGTGAAGATGGTTTGGGGGATTTTACTTTTCTTTACACCAATACCTTGTCCAAATCAAAAAAAGTCTTGATTTGTAGGTTGGATTGAGGTACGTTCACGTTCGCGGAGCGTGGCGTTAGCCATAGTGTGGCGATAGCCATAACCCAACAAATGCGTCGGGTTGCGCTGTCGCTTAACCCGACCTACAAAAAATGCACAAGGTATTGTTACACAGATTGGTTTTATTGTGTTCACCTACTTAACGTGGAATGGTGCGTTACGCTGTCGCTAACACACCTTACTTTTTTACTTTTGCACTTTATTTAATTCACATCCCTTAGTTTTTTCTGCGATAAATTTTTGCGCTGATTCCAGTGCTACTGTTAGTTCTTTTTGAGCATTGGCCTTAACTTTCACCTTTTTACCATTAACTTCAACTTCCAATTCAATAGTTTTATTACGCAAGCCGCCCAACCATGCCAACACGCTATAGTCAAAGGCTTTGAGAAAGCTCCAACAAGATTATCATAGAAGTTTAGGCTTGATGAAAAAGGCGATAATCACTCATGACTACCGATAAGAATCTAGCCATTGTTGACAGGGAAGCCCATGACTCATCCACACATTTCGTGTTTGACGATGGTGAAACCCATAACCCGCCAACAGATTTAATATTTGATGATGGTGAACCCTTGGAATCAAATAGACACCGGACTGGAATGAATGTCCTCATTCGGTCATTGCAGCAGTTTTGGTCTGACCGCAATGATTATTTTACTGGGGGCAATATGTTTATTTATTACAGCAGTGCCCAGGTTCGCAATCGTGATTTTCGCGGACCCGATTTCTTTGCTGTTCTCAATGTTGATGGTACTAACACTCGACAAGGTTGGGTGGTTTGGGACGAAAATGGTCGCTATCCTGATGTAATTGTGGAATTAATGTCACCTTCTACGGCAGGAATAGATAAAGGGTTTAAAAAAGACCTTTATGAGCAGACTTTTCGTACTTCGGATTATTTTGTCTATGACCCATTTAATCCTCATTCTTTACAAGGATGGCATTTAGATGACAATCAAAAGTACCAGCCGTTAATCCCCAATGAACATGGTTGGCTATGGAGTAGACGTTTAGGTTTATGGTTGGGAACTTGGGAAGGAACGGTAGAAAGGCAAACCACAATTTGGGCGCGGTTTTATGATGTTGCTGGTAATCTAGTTCTATTGCCAGAGGAAGCAGCTAAATCTCAAGCAGAAGCAGCTAAGGCAAAAGCAGATAGGTTGGCTGCTAGATTACGAGAATTGGGTGAAAATCCAGATATGTTGTAATCGTCAGGTTTCGCAAATCCCTGGCTTCTAAGGATAAGTCACAATTTCTGGAGACGATTACAACAGAAGTCGGGGATCTTAATTTTTGTTTACAAGATGATCCGGTAAGCGTAATGGTGAAGTTGAGTCCACTTAACTGGAAGCACTAGTGTAAAAACGGAGAGCAAATCGCCAAAACTGAGTAGAAATGAAAAATAATATCAAAGCTAATAATCCCGCACTCAGCAACCAGGTAAATTGAATTTGTCCTAACATGGACTGGGCGGGAACTGTAGTTAAAAAAGCTACAGGAACTACAAAGGTAAAGAAAAAACGGTAAGCAGCAGGATAGGCTGTAATCGGGTATCTGCCGGCATCTAAAAGTCCTCTTAATACTTCTGTGACGTTGTATATTTTAACAAACCAAATACTGGTCGCACCTAGTATAAACCACAGACTATAAAGAATGACCAAACCACAGGACAAGGGGAAAATAGTCAGTAAGTATTTGTCAATTCCTAAGCTGAGTTTTGTACCAGCGTAGCCAATTATGAGTAAACCGAAGATTAAATCTGGTATTCCCCAGGGAGAAACGGTATGAATAGATAACCAAAACTGACTACGAATAGGTTTTAATAATACAAAGTCTAAAGTCCCTTCTTGGACATGACGCACAATCCGATTTAAGTTCGGAGCTAGGAAGGTAGCACTAAAGCCTTGTAATAAGGTGAAAATTCCTAAGACTACTAAGGCGGCTTCCCATGACCAGCCTGTAAAAGTGTAGCCTGTGCGGTAAAACAGGAACAAACCAAAGACACTACCTACTAAATTACCTAAGCTACTGAAAGCAGTAATGATAAAATTAACACGATATTCCATTTCCGCAGCGATCGCCGCACTCCAAAATAATCTCAGAACTTTTAAATATCTTCGCATTTTTCATCTTTACCCCAATATCTATTAAATATAGAATAATTTTATCTAAGGAACGCAAATTTAATGACCTGCAATTCTGATTTAATGTAGAATGGTGCGTTACGCTGTCGCTAACACACCCTACTTTTCTACTTTTTTACTAAACTTAATATTATTTTTTATTTTTATAAATTTATAAACGCTAAAATGTTGGATGCAACTTCTTAAGCAAATCCGATTTTATGCACTTTAATTTACCGGAATTAATTAAATCGTTGGGTTATTTTGGAGTATGGGGAATTATCTTTGCTGAATCTGGTCTATTGATTGGGTTTTTTCTCCCTGGTGATAGTTTATTATTTACAGCAGGATTTGTCGCTTCCCAGAACTTGCTGAATATTTGGGTGCTGATTTTTGGTGCATTTGTTTGTGCGGTATTGGGTGATAATGTTGGGTATTTTACTGGACATAAATTTGGCAGAAAATTATTTGATAAAGATGATTCTTGGTTATTTCGTAAAAAACATATTGTTAAAACTCAAGATTTCTATGAAAAGCATGGTAAAAAAACAATTGTTTTAGCCAGATTTATGCCGATAGTTAGAACTTTTGCACCGATTGTAGCAGGTGTTGGAGCTATGCACTATCACTCTTTTATGTCCTACAATTTAATTGGCGGCTTTGTTTGGACAGTTGGGATTACTTTGTTAGGGTTTTTCTTAGGAAAATCTTTACCAGCGGAACAATTAGATAAGTATCTATTACCAATAATTGGCTTAATTGTTGCTGTTTCTTTATTACCTGCGATTATTCATGTAATTAAGGAAAACAACGCTAATAAAGAATAAAATATTTTATTCCCAAATGTACCCAAAAACTGGTAGCGTCAAACAAGGAAAATATTTTTTTGTGGATGTTACGACTTGAAAAAACGTTCTAATTATTGGCAACTGTTACCATATATCCGCACCCAGTGGACAACTATCGCTAAGGGTTTTGTCGGGATTTTGGGATATGTACTGGCAACTTTAACCTTGATTAATGTTGCGGGTAAGTTGGCAGCTCCTTTCGGAAATGGTAATGTATTAGCGATCGCTCAATTAGCCGGAATCAGTGCTGCTATCTTTCTTGTCAGGGGCTTTTTTCAGTCGGTGCAAGATTTATACATGGCAAAGGCAGCTTTAAGGGTGGCTTTTGATCTCCGACAACAGGTTTATACCCATTTACAAAAACTCAATCTCAGCTATTTTGAAACTGCTAAAGCTGGGGATTTATCCTATCGTCTCACAGAAGATGTTGACAGGGTTGGAGAAGTTATCAATAAGCTTTTTCATGATTTTACTCCCTGTACTTTACAGTTAATTGCCATTCCTATTTACATGATTTATTTGAATTGGCAACTTACCCTAGCGACGGTAATTGTTGCTCCAATTATGGGAATTTTAATTGGTTGGTTTGGGGAAAGATTACGGAAATATTCTCTTAAAAGTCAAAGTCGTATTTCTGATTTATCGGCTATTTTAACGGAAGTTTTTAGCGGGATTCGCTTAATTCAAGCTTTTGCTGCGGAAAAATACGAAATAGAGCGATTTAGTCATGAAGCAGAACGCAGTTTTAAAGCTAAATATTCTGTAGAAAGATTAAAAGCCATTCAAATTCCCATTGTGGGATTTTTAGAAGCTGTCAGTGCCTTATCTTTGTTAATGGTAGGAACTTGGCAAATATCTCAACGCAATTTAACCGTAGGTGAATTTTTTAGTTATTTAACAGCAGCAGCTTTGTTAATTGATCCTATTGGTCATACTACTAATAACTATAATGAATTTAAACAAGGTGAGGCATCAGTTGATCGGGTTTTTGAATTATTAGCAATTCAACCAACGGTGTTAGAAAAAGTTAATGCTATTACTCTTCCTGCTGTCAATGGTAAAGTTGAATATCGCAATATCACTTTTGCCTATAAATCAGGAGAACCTGTATTAAATAATATTAGTCTATTAGTCATGCCCGGTCAAGCGATTGCCCTTGTTGGTGCTTCCGGTGCTGGGAAAACTACTTTTGTGAATCTATTACCTCGATTTTATGATTCTGAATTTGGGGAAATTTTTATTGATGATGTAAATATTCGAGATGTGACTTTAAATAGTTTAAGAAAACAAATTGGTATTGTTCCCCAAGAAACGATTATGTTTTCGGGAACTATTGCCCAAAATATCGCTTTTGGACAAGATAATTTTGATATTAATGCAGTAGAATCAGCGGCAAAAATCGCCAATGCTGATCAATTTATTCAGCAATTACCAGAAGGTTATCATACTTGGGTGGGAGAGCGAGGTGTGAATTTATCAGGGGGACAAAGACAGCGAATTGCGATCGCTCGCGCAGTCCTGCTCAACCCGCAAATATTGATACTTGATGAAGCCACATCGGCGTTAGATTCAGAATCAGAAGCTTTGGTACAAGAGGCTTTGGAAAGATTGATGGAAAACCGCACGGTGTTAATTATTGCCCATAGATTGTCAACGGTGCGGAAGTGCGATCGCATTTTGGTGTTAGAAAAAGGGCAAATTGTCGAATCGGGAAATCATGAGGAATTATTAGAATTAGAAGGAAGATATGCGCGGTATTATGCTCAACAGTTTTCCTAACGTACATTCCTTATTGAAAAAATTGAATAGCTTTGTACAAGTTAAGATATCAATTATTTGAGTTAATTTTGATCAAAATGAAAAAACCCATTGCTATTGATTTATTTGCTGGTGCTGGAGGCTTTGCTTTAGGCTTTGAGATAGCAGGTTTTTCCGTTCCTCTCTCTGTTGAAATTGATGCTTGGGCGTGCAATACGCTACGCTACAATCACCCTCAAATGACAGTAATTCAAAATGATATTCGTGAAATCAATACTGCAAGTCTTGTTAAAGAAATCTGTTTTTTCCATCCTGACATTATTATAGGGGGTCCACCCTGCCAAGGTTTTAGTATTGCAGGACCTACCCAGAAAGATCCCAATGATCCTAGAAATACTTTATTTATTAACTTTGCTCAGTGGATAAGTTTTCTTCAACCTAAAGCATTTGTCATGGAGAATGTCAAAGGTTTACTATCGCGTAAAAATGTTGAAGGGATAAAAGTAATAGATATTATCAAGAAAACCTTTGAAAACATCGGCTATTTTGTAGAAATATGGTTACTTAATTCTGCTGAATATGGTGTACCACAAATTAGAGAACGTGTTTTTATTGTTGGAAATAAAATTGGTAAAAATTTAGGTATTCCTCCAAAAACACATTCTTTAGATTTACTAAATATTACTACCGGACAATTATCACTTGAAGGAATACATCTACCTCCTGCTATTAGTTTATGGGATGCCATATCAGATTTACCGGCACTTAACGCACGTGAAGGTAAAGAAGAACAACCTTACATATTAGAAGCTCAAAACTCTTATCAGAAGTGGATAAGAAATGATAGTAAAATCCTTTACAACCATGTAGCAATGGAACATTCTAACAGGCTTGTAGAACGTTTTAAACAAATCAAATGGGGTGAATCTAGTTCAGACGTAGCAAAGGAATATGGTGCTAAACGCCGAAGTGGAAATGGTGAATTATCTGATAAAACTTATGATCAGAATAACCGACGATTAAATCCCTATAAACCAGCCCACACTATAGCAGCTTCTTTTTATGCAAATTTTGTTCACCCTTTCCAGCATCGTAATTTAACAGCCCGTGAAGGTGCGCGTGTTCAGTCTTTTCCAGACAATTATCGTTTTTCTGGGAAAAAAACGGTTGTATCTCATAAGTTATTGCAACGGGAAAATAGATTTAATGAGAAGTTTCTTTGCCAGTATAATCAGGTAGGTAACGCAGTCCCACCCCTTCTTGCTAAAGCAATTGCAGTTCATCTTCAACAAAAATTAGAGTTATGCCCACAACTGATAGAAACCCTTTAGTTCACGGTTCAAATCTGGAACAAAAGGAGAAGCATCGTAAAAAATACAGAGATATTGAAAGTAGAAAATATCTTCAAGAAATTAGAATTAAGTATGATAAATGGCACTTAGATAATGTTCAATTAATTGGACTAACATCAATAAAGACTGATAATGATGATGAAATAATTTCTAAGCGAGTAGAACTTTTTACTGCGTACAAAGACTTTTTAGACCAACAACATTATGCAGAGAAGTTTGACTCTCGTTCTAATCTCCATTCTAGTATATTAGAAGAATTTCTTTATTATTTATTTAGAGATTTAGCTGAAGACTTTGGAGAAAATGCACTTATTGGTAAATCACATACTTTTAAAGATATTTTCTTTGTACCTCCAAAATATTCTGAGATGTTGAAACGTCCCTATGCTCGTATTGAAAAGAAAGACCATGACTTTGTAATTGGTGCAACTATTCAAGCATCATTTGAAGCAGTTACTCCACCAGAGGAAAAAGAAGATAGTGGTGAAATCCTAACAGTGGTAACAGAAGAACCAGAGAATTATTCAAAAGTTACAGTTACAGGTAATACAGAAACACATATTTTCGATATTCCAGTTATTGCAATTGAATGTAAAACGTATCTTGACAAAACTATGCTCGAAAGTTCATCACGAGCACCAGAAGATTTAAAGGCAAGAAATCCCAACAGTTTGTATATTGTATTAATGGAATGGATAAAGTTGACGAGTGATGTTAATCTACGAAAATATAAAATTGACCAAATCTATGTACTACGTCAGCAGAAAAACACTGATAGAGAATTTAGGTACGAGGAAAATTATGTAAAAAATCCGCTTAATCCAACTGTAGTTCAACATTTATTTTATAAAGTGCGGAAGCATTTAACAATGGACTGGGTTGGAGGAATTGAACAAGGTATACAGCGCGGTTGGTTAATTGAAGAATAGCTATATGTAAATATATTTATCTTCTCTAGGAGATCCAAAAAATATAATTTAATTGTATTTACCAAATTAATGCACTACCCATGACAAAAAAAATATTAACTGGACTAAGTTCACAAACTTACGAACACCCATTTGATCGCAAAGCCTTGGCTTCTTTACAAAGTATGCCTGGTATTTCTCCTTTGCTCAAAAAAGTCAACGAATATGGTATTGATCGTTTACTGAGATTACAAAGTATTGCTAGTGAAATCAGAGTCACACCGCGCAATTTTCCCCAATTGTATCAACCCTTGCTAGAAGCTTGCCAAATTCTTGCTGTGACAACTATTCCTGAATTGTATTTATTTCGAGGTACAGGACATATTCAAACCTATATTATTGGTGTAGAAAAACCTATTATTGGTGTCAACATTGAAGCAATGGAATGGTTGAATTATGATGAATTGCTGTTTATTTTTGGATATGAAATTGCTCGAATTAAAAGTCAACATATAATTTATCATCAAATAGCAATTGTCATGCCAGCATTAAAAATGTGGTTAAGTAGTACCACATTAGGCTTAGGAGGATTGATAGCTAGTGGTGTAGAATTGGCATTATATAATTGGGTAATGATGGCAAAGTTCACCGCAGATCGGGCTGGGTTATTAGCTTGTCAGGATATTGATATTGCAACTACCGCACTGATGAAACTTGCAGGTTTACCAGAAGAGTATTTAACTGCTCATGTGATTGAAGATTTTCTCATTCAATCCCGTGAATTTGCCTCTAATAGTGTTGATAGTCTAGATCAAGTTACGAAAATATTAAGTTATTCAGAATCTAATCTTTCTTGGTTAGTAATGCGGACTGGTGAATTGTTAAAATGGGTTGATTCTGGAGAATACAATCATGTACTGCAAGGAGAAAATGTCAATACTCCAAAAGGAAAAGAGGAAGGAGATGAAAAAGAAGGATGGAATTTTTTGACTTCTTGGTAATTTGATTTTGAGCAACTCTTCAACATCCATAAGTTACCTCTTACATCAATCAATACATATAAAAATAGCCCTGAACACACCCCCCACTGTCAAAATCAACATCAGCAACATCGCCCCTGAAACCCTAGCCACCCTCTGCTTTGACTTCCTGGGCTTCGATGCCAAAAATGCCCAATTTATCATACTGATTGAAAATCCGTAGGGGCGCAGGGTCTGCGCCCTCTTCTCATCGGACTGCTAATAACCACCATAGATATTTTTCCCAACCATAACTAATTGAACACCAGATTGATTTATATTTGCTAATCTAGAAGTGGTGTAAATACAGCAATTTTCGCTCTAATGAAATACAATGGAAGGCGCAAGCCCTGCGCCCCTACGGGTTTGGGGATAAAAAACTGTACCTCATAACATTAGAAAGTGCTGTATTGCTGATGGTAGTGCATTTTTCTATTAAAACTATTATTTGAGCAACAATTATGACAACGTTTCACCCTAACAGCCTGCGTTCCTACAGCCAAGAGGATGTACAGCAAATTCTGCAATTAGCGATCGCTCGTCAAGTGGACGACAACGATCAAGAATTTTCCTATCAGCAAATCCTGGAAATTGCCACAGAGTTACAAATATCACCCGATATCCTCCAACAAGCGGAACGGGATTGGTTAGGTAAACAAAACGAAGTAGAACAGCGTAAAGCTTTTAATCTTTATCGCCAAAGTAAATTTAAAAAACGTTTAGGAAATTACGCAATCATCAATATTTTTTTCCTAGCGATTGATGCCATTAGTGGCGGTCTTTTTTGGTCACTTTACATCTTATTAGCTTGCGGATTAGCCATATCTTTAGATATTTGGAATACTTTTCAAACTAAAGGTGAAGATTATGAAATCGCCTTTCAAAGATGGAATCGCAACCATCAAATTAAACAAACAATCAACACAGTTTTAAATAGGTGGTTTAAGGTGTTTAGTCCTTAAGTTTGATATCAACTGGGTTAGACATAAAATAATAACCTATTTAGCTTCATTTGGATCAAGATTCAATCTCTATACTTGGGTTTAAATTATGATAACTACACTCATTGAACGAGAAGCAGAACCAATTTTAATTAGCGACCTCACTTGGAGGGAATTTAAAGCTGTTGAACAGCTAATTGAGCGCCCAGGTTTAAGGTTGTCCTTTTTAGATGGAGTTTTAGAGATTCGGAAAATGTCAGGAAAAAAACATGAAACTATCAAAGAACGTATTGGATCTTTACTAGAAATTTATTTAGAATTTTTAGAATTAGATTTTACTCCAACTGGTTCTGTTACCCTAGAAAATGAATTGGAAAAAGTTAAAAAAGAAGGAGATAAATCTTACGAATTAGGAGCAAATAGAAAACGTCCTGATTTAGTAATTGAGGTGGTTGTTAGTAGTCGAGGAATTAATAAACTGGAAGCATACAAAAGGTTACAAATTTCTGAAGTTTGGTTTTGGATTAATGATGAATTATTGTTGTATAGTTTAGGAAATGGGGTATATGAAACTGTTACTAAATCGCAACTTTTACCGAGTTTAGATGTAGATTTATTGATGCGTTGTATTAATATAGAAAATCATGCTCAAGCACTACGGGAATTTCGAGCAGGGATAAAAATTATATAACTATTTGTAATAACTCCTCATCCTCAGAGAAGTTAAAGATAATTCTACAATCATAATCTGATCAAGAGTTTGTTAATTCCGCAATTAATTGTTCAGGAGTGATAATTCTTGGTGTCACAACAGGGAAATCTTGAGGATTACGGGTAATAATCCCATCTAATTGATTGACTACCGCAGTGGAGTATTGAATTGCATCTTCAAAATCCTTAAAATTGGTTGTGAAAGCCATACTAATTACAGCCTGATTTACCGTAGCAATTTGACAGAAGGTAAGTATTTCTTGCAAAAATTCAATAGTTAAATTTCGACCTTTTTGTTTACGGATAATATAATAAAGGTCGCTAATGGTTGATGCTGAAATGTAGCCTTCTATTTGTCCCTGTTCAACAAATGCTAAAACTGTCTCGCTATTAGTAAAGTAAGGCTGTCTTTCTAGGGCAATATCTATAATTATGTTGGTATCAAGCAAGACTTTCACAGGTTATGTTTCTCCTTTAAATATTCCCATTTAGCTTGATCTGGATCAAAATCAGGTGGTGCGGGTTGGGTTTTCTCAAACCAATTTTGCAAAGCCTTGATTTTAGTTGGTCTTTTCGGTGTTTCTGGTGCTGGTTCGCTGGTTGGGGTTTTGGTATGATCGAGAGTATCCGTAGCTGGCCAAACTACAATTTCCACATTTCCGGGGGGTAAATTCACGGGTTCGGTAATCAGCAAGTTACCAGATTGATCAATTTTTCCTTTGAGTTTGTATGCTTGCATGATGTTTTTCATGAGACTCTGTTTTTATATTATCTCGCGTTGAGCAAAATTCAATGTCTAAATTTGGGTTTAAATAAAGGTGGCTCTCCTAGAGTGGTTATGGTAAAATAATATAAATAAACTGGAAGCATATAAACGGTTACAAATTCCTGAAGTTTGGTTTTGGATGAATGATAAATTATTGTTTTATAGTTTAGGAAATGAGGGATATGAAGCTGTTAGTAAATCGCAACTTTTACCGAATTTAGATGTAGATTTATTGATGCGTTGTGTTAATATAGAAAATCATGCTCAAGCACTGCGGGAATTTAGAGCAGGGATAAAAATTACAGGATAGGATAAAAATTGTAGAAAGTTCTACTCAAGATTATACCTTTGCTAACTTTTATGTAATAGTTGCTATTAAATGCGATCTTGCCAATATTTTGGTTTGCGACTACAGTGCATAACCGCTACAATTAAAATGTATTCATCTTCTATGGTATAGAGTATTCCATAGGGAAATTTATGCACTAAACACCGACGAATATCTTCATCAGTAACCGCATAGCGTTTAGGTGATTCAATAATTCGGAAAATGGCATCTTCAACAGCGTTGATAAAATTTTGTGCTGTTTCAATTTCATTTTCTGCATAAAATTGCACTGCTTCTGAGTATTCTGTTAATGCAGCCGGATGGAAATTATATTTCATTTTTCATCTTTCTACAATTTGTCTGATTTGAGCTAAAGCTATTTCTCCAGAAATTGGCTCAACGGTATGATTTCGTATTTCAGCCCGGCGTTTTTTAGCTTCTATGTTCCAACTCTTTTGGATATTTTCATCAATATCAGATTCTAGACTTTCAATTAGTTTTTCTACTAAAAATACTCGGCTAGAACTGGGTAAAGACAAGGCTTCGTAAATTAATTCTTCAACTGATAGCATAATTATTTATATTCCCTGTAAATTGAATTGAGAATAGGGACAAACAAAGACTTTATTCACAAACTATTTTATCATTCTTTCTGTGGAAATGTCAGATTGACGATGACAGTGTTTCTACATTATTTCGTTTTGACTAAATTGCATCGTATATTTCGCTAGTGCAATCTTTTTATTTACACCAACTATATATTTATTTTTACCAGTAGTCAATTATTACCGTATTGAGTATAATTTATTTTATTAACCGCTTCTGTCAAATATCAAGAGGTAATCACCCATGTCTGACGATTCCCAGCGTAATTCTGCTGTCAACGCGGCGGCGACAACTAACATTCATCATGTCAATTTACAGGATTTACCTTTAAGTACGGCACGTAGATTATATGAAGGTGGTGTTCGTTCTGGTGAACCTATCCGAACGACAATAAAAGCCCAAGAAATGTTAGATAAAATTCCCCCTTCTCAACGTGCGGGTATAGATAGTCAAACTGCGGCTAATAATGCCAAAGAGTACCTATCTGATAAGCACGCTAGTCACGTTAAACCCCACAGTAAGGGAGGTTCTAATGATCCGAGTAATATCAGATGGGAGAATGGTAAGGATAATATGGCTCGTGGTGATAAAACCATGACAAGTCAGGAGCAAATGAGATTAAATGCTAAATACCACTTTGATAACTTAACTGGTGCTGTAAAAGCAGGTTTGCAAGCTGCACCAATAGGGGCGGCTGTGGGTGCAGTTACAACTGTACCTCTTTCACTTTTAACTCACGGGCTGCGTGTAGTTCGAGGTGAAATTTCTGCACAGGAAGCGATTACAGAAACATTAAAAGATACTGCTATGGGTGGTGCAGTTGGGGGTGTAACAGCATTTACAACAGCAATATTAGCTGCGGCTTGTCCACCAATAGCGATCGCATTAACCACAGTAGCACCTTTATTAGCTGTTGTTGGTGCTGGAGGTATGGCTGTTGAGTTTTTCAGAATCTTAGATGATCACAAACAGGCTGTAAAAACCTATTATGAATCTTTAACTCGGCAAGAATTAGGAAGATTACAAGAAATTGAAAATGATCTGATTTATGAACATCAGAAAAATCTAGAATTTTTGGCAGAAGCAAAAGCAATTAATCAAGAAATTACAAATCGTCCAATTGCACCAGGAATAGAAGGGGCTATGCAACGCTTACGTGAATCAGTGGCTATTGCTCAATCTTTAGGACTTACATCAGCAGATAGTAAGTTATTGCCTAATTCTCAACCTGTTTACCTTCCTCCTAGTCATTAAATAATAAATCAAGAATTATATGATTTTGATATTACCTTTTGTAATCAGTGCTGTTGGTTTTGCTGTTGGTGCTGTTGCAGGTGCTTTTACTGCTCATGCTGCTGGAGAAAATGATAGACAAGCCGCTAAACATCACAGAAAAGTTGCTAATGAATTAGTTGATAAATACACGAATCTACAAAAACAATACTATGAACTTGCTAGCCTTAGTTAAACAAAAATATCAAGTAGCTGTAATTGCAGCTATGAATGCAGGTAAAAGTACATTCCTCAATGCTTTGATTGGTGCAGATGTTTTAGCTACTAATGTAGAGGCTTGTACAGTTTTTCGCACAGATATTCGTCCAATTAACGCAGAACAAACACCCAGACTTTTAGAATATCGAGAAGATCAAGAATTACCTGAAATTATAGCAACTGGTGATGCAGAAGAAATTAGGCAGAGGTTTTTAGACCGTACATATCAAATCAGAGATAATCAAAATTTAGATAATACTACAAGTTTTGAATTAGAACATCCTATTGACGCTATTCGTAACTTGCCATCTCTATCTGGATTTACTTTAGTTGATACTCCTGGACCAAATGAATGGAACTCAGAGAGTTTTAATACAGTAGCTTTAAAACAGACTTGTCTAGAAGCACTTCGCACTTGTGACGCTATCTTATTTATTCTGGATTACCTATCTTTTAAAGACAATATTAATTTAGAATTGGTGAAATATTTAATTGAAAACCGCCAGGAAATTTTAGGACAAAATACAGGAAAAATGTACTTTCTACTTAATAAAGTAGATATGAAAGGAGAAAGTGATAGAAAGATTGAAGATGTGATAGAATCTTTAAGAATGAGTTTGGTTAGTTTTGGTATTCCTGAACCAAATATTTTCCCAGTTATCGCTAGACAGGCTTTATTATCTAAGCTCATTCAAGAAGGCAAGGCAACTGATAGCCATATTAAGGATTTTAGAATTTTCTATGCTCCTAGATACGCAACTGAAGATGAAGAAGGAAACTACATTACACCTGCACCCCGCAAAATTGCACCCCAAACTTTAGAAGATAGTGGTATTCCCAAAATTGAAGAGACAGTAATTAAAAATATTGTTCAAACTTCAGGATGGAATTTATTGAGTGATGTCTTGGCTGTTTTGAATAAAGCTGCTCAATCTGTAGCTGATACACTTAGTACAGAAATTCGCGGTTGGGAGTTAGAATTTGAGGAACTACAACAAAAAATAGAGGAATATAAACAACGTTTTGAGTTAATTGAAAATAAGTTAGCAATTGTAAAAAAGTCCGTACAGTCACAAAAGAAAAGATTATTCAAAACTTTTAGGCAAGAAATTTATAGGTTTGCTGAAACGGCTAAAAATCGTATAGATTTGGAAATTGATAAAGTAGCAGAAGAAAAATCTAAAAATTCGGGTTCTGTATCTAGTAAAGAAAACCAAAATCTTGTCTCGTTTATTTGGAATAAAGTTACTTCATTGTTAAAAGAGGATTCAACTTCAGAACCATATAAAATCAAGGTAAAAGACAAAAAAGATGCTAAAGAAATAGGTAAAATTATTAATGATTACTGCGCTCCTATAGTTCATAACTTTTGGCTGGATACACAAGACAGACTCGTGAGAGAAGGTACAAAGATTCAGGAAGACTTAGTTCAGCAAATTCAACAAGAAATACAAGCTATTTCTGATGAATTATCTCAGTATATTGGTGAGACTTTGCAAGTAGAGATTGGTACTAATGCAATTCAGTTTCCTAAATTTGAATTTTCTGGCATTGATACTAAAATTCAAGAACAACGAAAAGTTTTTGAAAGAACTAAGACAATAACTATGCAAGAGGAACGTTGTTGTGCAAGTCCTCATGTCTATGAACAAGATGTTGTTATGAAAACAGAAGTATCCTACTATGAAATTGATTTACGGCTCACTGCTCAAGGAATTAAAGACAAGATAGATGAGCAAGTAAAGAGAAACATAGGTTTACTCAAGGGTATTATTGACGAACAAGTAGAAGAGAATTTTCAGAAAGGTGAACAGCAAATCAATGATTATATCAATAGATTTCTGGATATTTTTGATAATTTGCTGACACAAAGGGTAAAGAGAGAATCTGAATCAAAAGAGATTGTTTCTATTCTAAAAAGTCAAAAATCAGAAGTGAGTGAATATCTCAATGAATTGATATTTATTCAAGAAGTGCTTGATAATTATAAGCTGTCATCTATTGACAGATAACCAGTATTAACAGATAACCAAAATATAAATAAACTAAGAAAGAAAAAGCAAAAATTGGAGAATAAACACAAATGACTCTTGATGAAATTGCACGCATGGCAGCATCATTAGGTTTACCCGCAGTGATGTTTGCAGTGGCCTGTTCTATCGCTGCTGGTATGGGTTTAGTAGGTGGGGCAGTAATTACAACAGCATTAGCTATGCTAGGTGGACCTTTTGGAATGGTTGCTGGTCTAGGGGTACTTGGTGCTTCAACTCTTATTGGTAATGCTGTAGCTAATTATGGTATTGAAGAATTTCTTGTAGCCGTCTACAACGTACATCGCAACAATGGCCGACCATGCAGCGAACTGACCAACGAAATCAACACTTTGTGGATTTCATACGAACTGAGGAGAAGAATAATTAACAGAATTACGTGTTGCAAATGAAATATCAATGATAATTTCCCATAATATAAGTCTGAGATAAATCCCCGACTTCTTCAAGAAGTCGGTCATCCCACAAAATCTTATTGCTCCCCCTCTTCCCATAAGAAAACCGCCTGTGGGTGCAAAACAAAACAACAAGCGGTTTTCTAAGATATTTATGCAGTAAATTAGCTACTAGAAACACTTGTTGCTAATTCTGCTAAACGTTCTTGCTGATCTTGAGATATGCAAGATTGGATTACTGTTTCTAAATCACCTTCCAGGACAGGGTTTAGAGTATAGTTTTGACCTAATCTGTGGTCAGTTACCCGGCTATCTTTATAATTGTAAGTGCGAATTTTTTCAGAACGAGAACCAGTCCCCACTTGCGATCGCCGCATGGAAGTTACAGCCTCCTGTTGTTCTCGCAACTTCAACTCATACAACTTAGCCCGCAGAATCTGCATCGCCCGTTCCTTATTCTGCAACTGACTCCGTTCTTCTGTACAGAAAATCCGAATCCCAGTGGGTTTGTGGAACAAATCAGCGGCTGTTTCCACCTTATTCACGTTTTGTCCACCCGCACCACCAGAACGCGCCGTACTCATTTCAATATCTTTCGGGTCAATGTGGATTTCCACCTCATCCACTTCTGGCATAATCGCTATAGTCGCCGTCGAAGTGTGAACCCTTCCTCCCGATTCCGTTGCTGGTACGCGCTGAACACGATGTACACCAGACTCAAACTTCAACTTACTATAAACACTATCACCTTGAATTTCTAGAATTACCTCTTTAAACCCGCCCATTTCCCCCAAGGATTCGCTAACCAGCTTCACCCTCCAACCTTGGGTATCAGCATACCGCGAATACATTCGTAGTAAATCCCCCGCCCAGATACTAGCTTCATCACCACCAGTACCAGCGCGAATTTCCAACATAATGTTTTTATCATCGTTGGGGTCACGGGGTAGCAGCAATACCTTTAAGCGACTTTCCAAATATTCTAGCTTTTCCTCTAGTTCACTAACTTCCAAAGCTGCCATTTGTTGCAACTCAAGATCACTATTAGATTCTTTGAGGATCTGACGCGCCCCTACCAATTCATCCTGGGCTGTTTTCCAAGTTTCATAGGTATTAACGACCTCTTCCAAAGAAGAACGAGACTTAGCAATTTTTTGATACTCATCAGGATTACTAGCGGTATCAGGATCGGCTAAACGGCGTGTTAATTCATGAAAAGTTTGTTCAACAGATTTAAGTTTCTCCAGTAAGTATGATTCTGCCATGATGACTATAAATGCTCCTAAAAAATAACAAGTTGGCTCAAGCATTAAATGACAAGCGACCCAGCACTATGCAGGGTCGTCTGTGGCTTCCGCCACACTATCAACAGCTACAGCCAACCAGCTACTTTTGATTATCGTCGCCAGTTTGAGTGCTGGACATACCATATTTACGCAAGAAGCGTTCTACACGACCTTCAGTATCAATCATTTTCTGAGTACCAGTGTAGAAGGGGTGATTTCCAGACCAAACATCTACGTGGAGTTCGGGCTTGGTAGCACCAATGGTCATAACAACTTGACCATTACAGTAGACCTTAGCATCTGGATACCATGTGGGATGAATATCAGGTTTAGCCATTGTTTTTTTGTGGGGAATCTATAATAAATTGGGACTGGGGATTGGGGACTGGGGACTGGGGACTGGGTAAAAAGTTTCTTTATCCTGACTCCTGACTCCTGACTCCTATCTTAACGTTTCGAGTATTGAGGAGCTTTACGAGCTTTGTGTAAACCGTATTTCTTCCGTTCTTTAGCTCGTGGGTCACGAGTTAAATAGCCTTCAGTTTTCAAAGGTGAACGGTTATCTGGATCAAGTTGACATAAAGCACGGGCAACACCTAGACGAATAGAATCTGCTTGTCCAGTTAAGCCACCACCTTCAGCTTTCACCACGATGTCATATTCGCTTTCTAATCCCAAAGTTTCCAAAGGAGCTTTGATAGAGCCTAAGTAGTTAGGATTGAATTGGAAATACAAATCTCCATCTTTACCGTTAACAGTCATTTTCCCTTCACCGGGAACTAGACGAACTCTAGCCACAGACGCTTTACGACGACCAGTACCCCAATAAACAGCACGTCCGCTAGTAATTTCTGCTACCTGCATTAGTTTTCTCCAGGAATTGTACTAATTGTGATTTCTTTGGGTTGTTGTGCTGCATGAGGATGAGTTGGGCCTGCATACACCTTCAGTTTGGTAAATAACTGTTTACCCAAACTATTTTTAGGTAACATACCTTTAATAGCGTGTTCGAGAATTCTTTCTGGTAATCGCTGTTGTAACTTAGCAAAAGTTTCGGTTTTCATACCACCGGGACGGCCAGAATGGCGACGGTAAAGCTTTTGAGTGCGCTTTTTACCTGTAACTGCCACTTTCTCAGCATTGATAATAATGACAAAATCCCCGGTATCTAAATGGGGAGTATATTCAGCTTTTCTTTTACCTCTGAGGATCATAGCGACTTCACTCGCTAGGCGACCCAGACGTTTATCTGTCGCGTCTACTAAGTACCAATCACGCTCAAGAGATGCTTGAGGGGGAAGGTAGGTTTTACTAGTCATTTTGTTTGTCCTTTGTCAGTGCCTTGTCAAAATTCAAGGCGTTAGCTTAATCATCTTAATCACACAAATCATGAAAATCATAGTTTAGACATTGATTATTCATGACTAGGTATGGTTGGGTGTCATACCAAATTTTTGGCGGAAAGGGAAAATCGGGATAACCGACTCTCAACAAGCATAACCCGTGAGCAGGTGCAGAATATTTCACTTCTTCCCGGCGTTCTTGTTGCCAGATATCAGTGAAGTCATCTAGAGTCCGCTGACCAGAACCTACTTGTACTACCATTCCGATTAACAGCCGCACCATGCCATATAAAAATCCATCAGCCTGAATTTCAATATGGATAAATGATCCACTCCGACGACATTCTACTGCTTGCACTTCTACCCAGGAATGCGATCGCGCTGACCCAGCCCGTTCAAAAGCAGATAAATGGTGTTTTCCCAGCAGTGGTTTTAAGGCAGACCTAATTAAGGCTTCATCTAAAGGGGCATAATAATAATGCCAACTGAAAGGTTGTACAAATAAATTCGGTAACTCTTCAGTGTAGATAGTGTAGCGATATCGTCGGTAAATCGCACTAAAACGAGCGTGCCAACTTTCACTTACACTGGCTGATGCCCTAATTAATATACCTGGGGGCAAGTAGCCATTGAGAACCTTTGCCCACCTGTGAGCAGGAATTAAACTTGCGGCTTGAAAATGAGCTACTTGAGCGGCAGCATGGACTCCAGAATCAGTTCGACCTGCTCCGTGGAGTGTCACATGATACCCTAAAACAGTGGCGATCGCTGTTTCTATCTCTTCTTGAACAGTTCGCTGTCCTTTTTGTCTTTGCCAGCCGTGAAAATGAGTACCTATATACTGAATGACTAAGGCTACTCGCTGAGTCTGATTTTGCTGGCGGCTTTCTAACATAATTTAGTCAGTTGTTAGTTGTCAGTTATCAATTGTCAGTTGTTTTTTATTTGCTACTGACCAATGACCAATGACTAATGACTAATAACTTTAAACTAGTTCAATAATCGCCATTTCCGCATGATCACCGCGACGGGGGACGGTATGCAAAATCCGAGTATAACCACCTTGACGGTTAGCATACCGAGTCGGAGCTTGCTCGAATAGGGCATGAACTAGGCTTGTGTCGTAGATATAACCTAATGCCTTGCGACGAGATGCTAAAGAGCCATCCTTGGCTAGGGTAATCATTTTATCTACTTCACTGCGGACAACTTTAGCTCTGATTAAAGTTGTAGTAATTCGACCATGACGTACCAATTCTGTTGTCAAAGCTCTGAGAAGAGCTTTACGTTGATCCGCTGGTTTACTAAGTTTTTTGACTCGGCAACGATGACGCATAATAATGCACTAATGAAGTTTCATTTATTGGGTTTTGATTTAGCTTGGCTTAGAGCTTCTTTCTTGAGGTAAAGTAATACCTAAGCGACGCTGTAAAGCTTCCACTACTTCTTCCGCTGACTTTTGACCAAAGTTTTTGATTTCTAACAGGTCTTCTTGGGTGTAATCCAATAAGTCAGCGACGGAATTTACTTGGGCGCGTTTTAGACAGTTATAAGCTCTCACAGATAACTGCAATTCTTCAATGGGAATTTGCGCGGTTGGGTCATCCGGCATATCCGAACTTGTGTCTGTTGGTTCTAAGGAGATATCTTTTAATGGGTTAAATAAATCTACCAAAATTCCAGCAGCAGATGATAGTGCTTCTTGAGGAGAAATACTACCATTAGTCCATACTTCCAAAAGAAGTCGATCTTTCAAAGAGCCATCGCCACGGGCTTCTTCAACACTATAGTTGACCTTTCGCACCGGCATAAACACTGAGTCAATTTGCAGAAAATCCAAAGATGTGGCTTCTTCTCTGCCTCGTTCTACAGTCCGGTAGCCTTTGCCTCGCTCAATCCGAAATTCCATTTCCAGTTTTCCGCCTTCAGCAATGGTGGCAATATACTGGGTCGGGTCAATCACTTCTACTTCACTAGGTAAGTCGAAATGTGCCACAGTAACTGTTGCTGGTCCATGCACGAGTAAACGACCAATTTGGGGCTGGGAAGAATAACTCTTGAGAATGACATCCTTCATTCGCATGAGGATTTCCAGTACGTCTTCCCTTACCCCTGGAACTGTTGCAAACTCATGACTAACTTCAGCAATTCTCACTGCTGTCACTGATGTCCCTTCTAAGTTAGAAAGTAAAACCCGCCGCAATGCGTTGCCAACAGTGGTCCCTTGACCGCGCTCTAGGGGTTCTAGAACGAACTTACTGTAATAGCTCCGACTTTCCTCTGCATTAGACTCTACACATTCAATTTGAAACTGCGCCACGGAGTAGCCTCCCTCACTTCGTAAAGTCAAAAGTCAAAAGTCAAAAGTCAACAGTCAACAGTCAAAAGTTGACAGTTAACTGTTAGATGAGAAAAGTTTAAACTCGACGGCGCTTGGGTGGACGGCAACCGTTGTGGGGAATTGGGGTAATATCCCGAATGAGTGTAATTTCTAATCCTGCACCTTGAAGCGCCCGAATCGCGGTTTCTCTACCTGCACCGGGTCCACTCACCATAACTTCGATTTGCCGCATTCCTTGGTCTGTGGCTCGTCTAGCCGCGCTTTCCGCAGCGGTTTGTGCGGCAAAGGGTGTTCCCTTTTTTGCCCCTTTAAATCCACTAGAACCAGCACTTGCCCAGGAGATCACATCTCCATTTTGATCGGTAATCGTGACAATGCTATTGTTGAAGGTAGACTGAATGTAGGCAACCCCATTGGGTACGTTCCGTTTTTGCTTTTTGCTCCCGGATTTTTTTGTTGGTTGTCTGGCCATATTTCTTTAGTGAATTTAAGGTACAACTTGCTAATTGCAGCAAGTTTAGAAAAATTATTTGCCAGGGGCTTTCTTCTTACCAGCCACTGTCTGTCTTCTACCACGTCTGGTTCTAGCGTTGGTACGGGTTCTTTGTCCACGCACTGGCAAGCCCATGCGGTGTCTCCGACCTCTGTAACAGCCAATATCAACTAAACGCTTGATATTTAGTCCTTCTAAACGGCGTAAATCTCCTTCAACTTGGTAGTTGCTTTCGATTTCTCCTCTGAGGGCTGCCACATCAGCATCGGACAGGTCTTTGACGCGGGTATCGGGGTTAACACCGGTCGCTGCGAGAATTTGATGTGATCTAGTTAAGCCAATTCCGTAAATGTATGTTAGACCGATTTCGACACGCTTATCGCGTGGAAGGTCTACGCCGGAAATCCGTGCCACAATGAATCTCTCCCTATTGTTTTCGTAGTTGCAGTTAGCAAAGTGCGGTACTTTTCTTTTGTCCGATTAATTGTCGCGGATTTAACTTTGCTTTGATAGACAGCTTCTATCCTTGGCGTTGCTTGTGTTTGGGATTTTCACAAATCACCATGACGCGACCACGACGCTTGATCACGCTGCACTTTTCACAAATTTTCTTAACTGAGGCTCTGACTTTCATGCCTTTTAAATTTGACTCCAAATAGTAAATTATAGCATTTCTAGAAGAAATATTTCAGCTATGGAACTAGAAAAAGACCAGTTGATTTATGTATGGTAAGATTCTCTGTTATTGATTTATTTCTTCCGCAGACGATAGGTGATTCTACCTTTGGTTAAGTCGTAGGGTGTTAATTCAACTTTGACGCGATCGCCAGGTAAAATCTTGATGTAATTACGGCGAATTTTCCCAGAAATGTGTGCTAGGACATTAAAGCCGTTATCTAAGTCAACACGAAACATTGCATTAGGCAACGATTCGGTGACAGTCCCTTCCATTTCGATTAGATCTTGCTTAGACAAGTTTTTTCCTCAACTCAACAATCTCCTATTGTCCTTGTATCATGGGCATCAAGAACACAATTAGAGAAAATATCAACAGTTTATTAATATATCTTAGCTAAAATTGACTTGCGCCCGCCGTGGAAGATAGGGGCGAGGTAATAAAGGCAAAGGAAAATTTGGTTTTTTCTTACTGCCGACATAGACCGCTACCCCTGAGTTTCTTTAAGCAGCTATGATATCTTTCAAATGAGTAAAAACTTCTTCTTGGGACTGATTACCGTTGACTGTGAGGAGTTTTTGGCGATCTGTAAAATAGTTAATTAAGGGTGCAGTTTCATCGCGGTAAACTTCCAAGCGCCGACGAATCACTTCTTCAGTATCATCTTTTCGTCCACGTCCTAGTAACCGGGTAATGACAGCTTCATCTGGGGCATCCAGATTGATGACCTTTTCACCACCCTGTCCTAGACTTGTGAGTAATTCTGCCAGAAACTCTGCCTGTGTAACTTTACGAGGAAAGCCGTCTAAAATCCAACCTGTTTTAGCATCTGGTTGTTGCAGACGTTCCTTAACCATATCTTCTACTAATGTGTCGGGGACTAATTCGCCTTTATCCATAAAACTTTGGGCTTGCATTCCCAAATTTGTTTTGTCTTGAATAGCTTGACGTAAAATGTCACCTGTAGAAATATGGGGAATCCCTAAAAATTCAGCCAAAGTTTTAGCTTGAGTTCCCTTACCAGCACCCGGTGGTCCCAAGAAGATTAATCGCGTCACTATTGTTTCACCATTCCTTCATAACGCTGAGAGATAACGTAAGTTTGGATTTGTTTAGCCGTATCAATTGCCACACCAACCAAAATCAACAAAGATGTTGCCCCC
Organism: Aphanizomenon sp. CS-733/32; assembly: GCF_028330045.1. Classification (NCBI taxonomy): domain Bacteria; kingdom Bacillati; phylum Cyanobacteriota; class Cyanophyceae; order Nostocales; family Aphanizomenonaceae; genus Aphanizomenon; species Aphanizomenon sp. CS-733/32. The sequence continues at coordinate 19,397 of NZ_JAQMSE010000202.1, read as the reverse complement.
AAGCCCTTAAAGGTGGGAACTTTCAAAGCACTTTCTACGGCTGTAGGAATAATTGCCACCAAGCCTAAAAAGATAGCCCCTAAAAAAGTGAGGCGATTTGTTACCTTTTCGATATACTCACTGGTAGCTTTTCCAGGACGAATACCGGGGATACTAGAACCCATTTTTTTCAAATTCTGAGCCACATCTACTGGGTTGAGAATCAACGAAGAATAGAAGTAACTAAAGAAAATAATGGAAGTTAAGTAAACGAGGGCATATACCCAAGGTGCAGAACCACCAGGACTTAAATAGGTATTAACAATGGTTGCTAATTCGGGATTTTTAGTGAAATTGGCGACTAAAAGTGGCAAACTGAGGATTGCTGCTGCAAAAATAATCGGCATTACCCCACCAGAATTAAGACGTAGGGGTAAATAACTCCGCTGTTCTGCTAAAACCCTTCTGCCTACCTGACGACGGGCGGAAATAATAGGGATGCGACGCATTCCTTCCTGGACGAACACAATACCCACGATTGTGAACATAAAAACTAGTACCAGGACGATGACGCGCCCAACAATTTCCCTGCCACCAACCTGTACCAAGTCAATGGTATCGCCTAGAGATTTGGGTAAAGAAGCCACAATGTTGACAAAAATCAACAAAGATGCACCATTACCGATACCCCGTTCAGTAATCAGTTCTGATGCCCACATAACGAACATTGAACCAGCAGTTAGAGCGATCGCAGTTTCTGCGACAAATATTGGACCTGGGTTGAGAGCAAATTGTTGGAGGAATAATGCCGAAAACGCCACACTTTGAATAATTGCCCAAACTACAGTTACATAGCGGGTAATTTGTGATATTTTCCGCCGGCCTGCTTCCCCTTCGTTTTTCTGTAAATTTTCTAAAGATGGCAGAGCCGCAGTGAGCAATTGGATGATAATGGAGGCATTAATAAAGGGCAAAATCCCCAAAGCAAAGATCCCCAAAGTAGAGAGTCCCCGTCCGGAGAATATATCCAATAAACCGAAGATGGAATTGTTGCCAGATATAGCCTCAGCAAACTTAGGTCTATCAATTCCTGGAACAGGCAAAAATATCCCCAGGCGAACCAAAATTAAAATACCGACAGTGACAAGCAGCCTACCTCTGAGTCCGGCTGCTTGCGCCATCTGCATAAAAGTTTCTTGAGCCGTTGGGGCTTTGTCTCGACTGATCATAGAGTTTTACCTTTGAAGTCCTAACTATGATTTACGTGATTCATGTGATGAAGATGATTAAGTCGTCTGAACTGTGATTTTTGTAATTTATTTGATGAATGTGATTTTGATAATCATCTTCATCAAATAAATCATATGAATCATCTTAATCATAAAAATCATAGTTCAGACTTTTATACAGTTTCACAACTTCCACCGGCAGCTTCAATTTTGATTCGAGCTTGGCCTGTGAAAGCAGCAGCTTTTACCTGAAGAGGAACATTCAATTCCCCATTACCCAAAATTTTCAATTCACCTTTAACAGTGGTTAAGATACCTGCCACTTTCAAGGATTCCAATGTTACTTCTGAGTTAGCAGGTAAGTTAGCTAACTTCTCTACATTAATCGTAGTGTAGATTCTCCGGTTAATGAGGGGAAAGCCCTTGAGTTTAGGTATCCGGCGGTACAATGGCTGTTGACCACCTTCAAAACCTGGTCTTGTACCACTACCAGAACGGGATTTTTGACCCCGCATCCCTAGACCAGCACTAGCACCCTGTCCAGCAGAAATACCTCTACCTACACGCTTACGGCGTTTTTTAGAGCCTTTTTGGGGCTTAACATCATTAAGTCTCATTTTGGTTTGTGATTTTAGATTTTAGATTTTGGATTTTAGATTGAGAATCTGATACAAAGAGTGACTAAATATAGAGTTTCTCAATGGCGATACCGCGATCTTCAGCAACTTCACTTAATGTCCGCAGGGTAGATAGAGCGTTAACTGCGGCTCTGGCGTTGTTCAAAGGGTTATTTGAACCTAGTTGTTTAGCAAGGATGTTACGTATTCCTGCTAACTCTAATACAGTCCGTACAGCACCCCCAGCAATTACCCCTGTACCTGGTGCGGCTGGACGCATCATCACTTTAGCTCCGCCACCGATGCCATCAATGGGGTGAGGAATGGAATTAGATTTGGTGATAGGAATGTCAATTAGATGTTTTTTGCCATCAGCGACACCTTTTTTAACTGCACCAATTACATCTGATGCCTTACCAACTCCAACTCCGACTTGTCCACGTTCATTACCGACGACGACAATGGCACGGAAGCTAAGTTTTTTACCACCTTTGACGACTTTACTCACCCGGCGAATTTGAATAACTCGCTCTTGCCAGGTGGTTTCTTCTTTTTTTGTACGGCTTGCTTTACGACGACCGGTTACCATAATCAATGCTCTCTTTTAGTTGTCAGTTGTCAGTTGTCAGTTGTCAGTTGTCAGTTGCTACTGACTATTGACTACTGACGGACTTAGAAATCTAGACCAGCTTCGCGTGCCGCCTCAGCCAGTGCTTTAATGCGACCATGATAGAGGTTGCCACCCCGGTCAAAAACGACTTTAGTGATGCCCTTTTCTAGGGCGCGTACAGCTACCAATTTACCAACTTGCACTGATGCGTCACAGTTAGCACCAGAAGCTATGTTAGATTTCAATTCTGGTTCTACGGTTGATGCGGCAACTATAGTTTCTTGCTTGGTATCATCAATAACTTGAGCATAAATATGCTCATTGGATCGAAAGATAGCCAAGCGTGGACGTTCGGTCGAACCGCTGACTTTGCCACGAACGCGCTGATGACGACGTTGTTTTGACTCTTTGCGTGTAAGTTTCATGTTTACTTCTTACCACCCTTACCAGTCTTACCAGCTTTGCGTCTGACCACTTCACCTGCATAGCGAATACCTTTGCCTTTGTAAGGTTCAGGCGGACGGACTGCACGAATTTTAGCTGCTGTGTTACCGACAATTTCTTTGTCATAGCCGCTAACTATGACATTAGTAGTACCTTCTACAGCAAATTGAATTCCTTCCGGTGGTTCAATTTGCACTTTATGGCTAAAGCCCATATTTAAGATGAGGTTACGGCCTTCAAGTTGGGCGCGATAACCAACCCCTTGAATTTCTAAGCGACGTTGAAAACCCTGGGATACTCCCTCCACCATATTGGCCACCAAGGTGCGGCTCAGACCGTGCATTTGTCTGGAGGTGCGGGTTTCATCACGACGAGTAACTAGCAATGTTTCTCCATCTAAGGAGAGTATGACATTGTTAGGTAGTTGACGGGAAAGTTCACCTTTAGGACCTTTCACCACTACTTTGACACCATCAATCGCCACTTGCACTTTGGCGGGAATGGTAATTGGACGTTTACCAATACGAGACATGATTTTTTGTTCTTTGTCAGTTGTTTTTTGTCAGTTGTCAGTTGTTCGTTGTTTTGCCACTGACCAATGACCAATGACGACTACCAAACGTGGCAAAGCACTTCACCGCCTAGATTTTGGCGGCGTGCTTCGCGGTCAGTCATAATCCCACTGGATGTAGAAATAATGGCAATACCGATACCGCCTAGCACTCTTGGTAATTCTTTTCTGTTGGAGTAAACACGCAAACCTGGTTTACTCACTCGTTTTAGGGCAGTGATTAGGGGTTGGCGATTTTTACCTTTGTATTTCAGGGAAATAACCAGGTTCCGCTTAATTCCTTCTCCTGCTTCTTCAACTTCCGCAATGAAGCCTTCTTCTCGCAGTACCTTGGCAATACTACGAGTCATCTTTGTAGCTGGTACTTGCGTAGTTTGATGCCTTGCCATATTGGCATTGCGGATGCGCGTCAGCATATCTGCAATTGTGTCGTTAGCCGCCATCGTTCCCTCTTTAGATGAACTTATTGATCGCGAAAGGGCATTCCCATTTCCTTAAGTAAGGCGCGGCCCTCTTCGTCGGTTTTTGCCGTGGTGATAATAGAAATATCTAAACCCCGGACTTGATCGATTTTGTCATATTCCACTTCTGGAAAAATTAGCTGTTCGCGCACGCCCAGAGTGTAGTTACCACGGCCGTCAAAGCTTTTGGGGCTGACACCGCGAAAGTCTCTGATTCTGGGTAGTGTCAGGTTAATCAGACGATCTAAGAAGGCGTACATCCGTTCGCCTCTGAGTGTCACCATAATCCCGACGGGCATACCTTGACGAATTTTAAAGCCGGCGATCGCTTTCTTGGCCCGTGTTACCACAGGTTTTTGTCCAGTAATCAGGGCTATTTCGCTGATGGATGCCTCGAGTGATTTAGCGTTTTGAGCAGCTTCTCCCAAACCTCTGTTGATAGTTACCTTAATCACCTTCGGCACTTGATGCACGTTGGTGTATTGAAACTGGTTAATCAATTTAGGAGTAATTGTCTCTTGATATACGGTTTTGAGTCGTGTGATGGCCATAGTGTTTGTCCTGTTATTCCCTGGTCTTGGTCAGGGAATTTTAGATTTTGGATTTTGGATTTTGGATTTGAGATTTTGGTAGAAAATCTAAAACCTCATCCTTATTCACCAGTTTATTTATCTAAAATCTCACCTGTTTTTTTGAGCATTCTCACTTTCTTGCCTTCGGCGGTGAAAGTGTAGCAGACGCGACTAGCAACGTTTTGTTTGGTGGAATAGAGCATCACATTGGAGCTATGAATGGGGTACTCCTGGGTGACTATTTGCCCTGATTCGCCTTCCTGCTGGGGTTTGACGTGCTTGGTTTTAATGTTGACACCTTTGACAAGAACTTTGCTCAGTTGTGGTAGTGCTTTAATCACTTCACCAACTTTACCTTTATCTTTGCCAGCGATGACTTGCACGGTATCACCAGTTTTGACGTGCATTTTATGAAAAACTTTGGGTTGTGGGCGCTTTGCCATTACAGCACCTCCGGAGCCAGAGAAACAATTTTAGTAAAGTTTTTATCGCGCAGTTCTCGAGCTACGGGTCCAAATACCCGTGTACCTCTAGGATTACCTTCTTTGTTGATAATCACTGCGGCATTATCGTCGAAACGGATAGCCATTCCACTATCACGAGTAATAGCTTTACGAGTCCGCACGATTACGGCTTCCACAACATCAGACTTTTTGACAGCCATGTTAGGTGAAGACTCTTTGACAACGGCGATAATTCTATCGCCTACGCCACCATAACGGCGGTTGCCTGCACCTAATACGCGGATGCACATTAGTTTTTTAGCACCGCTATTATCTGCGACATTCAGATAAGATTGGGGTTGAATCACAACTGGTCTCTCTTTTGGGGTCGTTGTAAGTTAATACAACTGTTTACTATGTAGCTTTGGTGTTCAGAATTTCTGTAACTTGCCAACGCTTGGTTTTGCTCAGGGGTCTGGTTTCTTGAATCCGCACGCGATCGCCTGTTTTACAGGTATTCTCTTCGTCGTGAACTTTATAGCGGCGGGTTTGAACTACGATTTTGCCGTACTTGAGGTGAGGAGCGCGGTTTTCTATGGCTACTACCACAGTTTTTTGCATTTTATCGCTCACTACCAAGCCAACTCGTTCTTTAACTGCCATAATTTCCTACTTTTGCTCTTGGTCTGAAAGACTTGCCGCCCGTTTCCGTTCTCCTTCTACTGTTAGCAGTTGGGAGAGCCGATGGCGTGCGTGTTTGAACTGGTGAGGCTTTTCTAGTTGTCTTGTGGCTTTTTGCAAGCGCAACTGGAACAATTGTCTTTTCACGGCGACAATTTCCTCGGCCAGTCTTTCGTCATTTAATTCTCTAGCTTCCGCAATCTTGGGAAGAGGCATAACCTACTCCTGCTCCTGTGGTTGAGAGCGCACAATAAATTTGGTCTTAATTGGTAACTTAGCGTCAGCCAATCGCATCGCTTCGCGGGCAATTTCTTCAGCAACGCCGTCAATTTCAAACATGATCCGGCCTGGTTTGACTACGGCTACCCAAAACTCTGGGTTCCCTTTACCAGAACCCATCCGGGTTTCAGCAGGACGCATGGTGATTGGTTTATCAGGGAAAATCCGAATCCAGATTTTACCACCCCGGCGAATATACCGAGTCATTGCCCGACGGGAAGACTCGATTTGCCGTGAGGTAATCCAAGATGGTTCTTGGGCTTGGAGTCCAAAATCCCCAAAGTTGAGGGTACTGCCACGGCTGGCAAGACCTTCCATGCGTCCGCGTTGTTGTTTGCGGAATTTAGTTCTTCTAGGACTTAACATGATTTGTCATTAGTCGTTGGTCATTAGTCGTTGGTCATTAGCCATTAGTTATGGACTAGTGACTAGGATTCATTGGAGCGGTCTTCAAACTGTTGACGACGACGTTGTTGTTGTCGGCGACGGGGTTCGCGTTCACGATCGCCACGGTCACGGTCACGTTCTCTGGCGGGTTGAGCAGGAGCTTGTTCCTGACCAGGAATAATTTCTCCTTTAAATACCCAAACTTTAATGCCGAGAATCCCGTAAATTGTCTTGGCTGTGCAGCCAGAATAGTCAATATCAGCACGTAAGGTGTGGAGAGGAACTCGACCTTCACGAGTCCACTCAGAGCGGGCAATTTCTGCACCGTTGAGCCGACCACCGACTTGAACTTTGATTCCTTGGACACCTGCTCTTTGAGCGCGTTGAATTGCTTGACGCACAACTCGGCGGAAGGAAACCCGACGTTCTAATTGTTGAGCAATGTATTCGGCAATCAGGTAAGCATCCGCATCAACTCGTTGGACTTCAACAACGTTAATGCGAATTTGGCGATTACCACCCAAAGCTCCTTGTAGTCCAAGACGTAATGATTCAATACCTTGACCACCCCGACCTACAACCACACCTGGTCTAGCTGTCCGTACTTCTAGGTCAATCTGATCCGCTTTGCGCTCGATTCTCACTTCGGAAATACCGGCGTTATTTTGAGCGTATCTACCTAGTTTTTGTTCAATGTACTGGCGGAGTTTGTAGTCTTCCTGTAGAAGTTCTGGATAACGGTCAGGTTCTGCAAACCAACGGGATTGGTGTTCTTGAGTTATACCCAGTCGAAAGCCGACTGGATGAATTTTCTGTCCCACAAAAGCTTCCTCTAAAATTTCTTACTGTACGCAATTTTTTTGTGCCTATATGGCTGTTTACTCAGCAGTAGCGCCAGCGGAAACAGCAACAGTGATATGACACGTTGGTTTGCGAATTTGGTAAGCTCGACCTTGCGCTCTGGGTTGAAACCGTTTTAGCACAGGTCCTTGGTCAGCATAGGCTTGACTAATCACCAAACTGGCCCTGTCCAAACCAGCATTATGCTCTGCGTTGGCTGCGGCACTTCTGAGAACCTTTAAGATGGGTTCACAAGCACCATAGGGCATAAATTCGAGAATGATTAGTGCTTCTCTGTATGAACGCCCGCGGATTTGGTCAAGTACACGGCGCACTTTATAGGGAGAAATGCGTATGTAACGGGCGATCGCCTTAACTTCAGTAGTGTCAGTTGCCATTTTCATAACTTACTCTATGTGTGTCAGTTGTCTATTGTCAGCGGTTGTCAGTTGCAAGAGGACTAAATGACCACTGACTACTGACTAAATTAATGACTATCTCCCTGATTTTTTGTCACTTTTGCCATGACCTCTGTAGGTACGGGTAGGAGCAAATTCTCCTAACTTATGTCCTACCATTTGTTCATTGACAAATACGGGAACGTGCTGCCGTCCATTATGAACAGCGATAGTATGACCTACCATCAAGGGCAAAATGGTCGAAGCTCTCGACCAAGTTTTAACCACTTGTTTTTCATCTTTTGCGTTTAACTTCTCAATTTTCTTGAGCAGATGGTCAGCAACAAAAGGACCTTTTTTTAAAGAACGACCCATAGTTCAATTGTGGATTGTGGATTTTGGATTTTGAATTTCTTAATTTTGGATTTTGGATAATTAAGCTGTCTTAATATTAGGCTTCAAAAACTTTGAACGCTTAAAAATAGACTCAATCTAAAATCCAAAATTTAAAATCTAAAATTCTAAGACTGACGGCCACCACGACCCCGTTTAGATGATTTGCGGCGACGACGGATAATCAACTTAGTACTGGCCTTTTTGCGTTTACGTGTCTTCGCCCCTAAAGTAGGTTTACCCCAAGGTGTTACAGGACCGGATCTACCGATAGGCGCTCTACCTTCACCACCACCATGTGGGTGATCCACTGGGTTCATGGCACTACCTCTAACCTTGGGACGACGGCCTTTCCAGCGATTTCGTCCAGCTTTACCGGCGCTGAGGTTTCTTGCGTCTGTATTACCAACTTGTCCAATGGTGGCGTAGCAATCACGCCGAATCAACCGGACTTCACCGGAAGGTAACTTCAATGTCACATAGTTGCCTTCTTTAGCCACAACTTGTGCTACTGCACCAGCAGCACGGACAATTTGACCACCTTTACCTGGGGTCATTTCGACGTTGTGAACACCAGTACCCAAGGGAATATTCGATAAAGGTAAGGCATTACCATCTTCGATAGGTGACTCAGGTCCAGCAATGATCTTTGCGCCTACAGTCATGCCATTGGGTTGCAAGATGTAACGTTTTTCGCCATCTTCATACAACAACAAAGCGATCCGCGCATTCCGGTTAGGATCGTATTCAATGGCTGTAACTGTAGCCGGTATATTCCGCTTATCTCGCTTAAAGTCAATAATGCGGTAAAGTTGTTTGTGTCCGCCACCCCGACGACGGCTGGTTATCCGCCCTTGATTGTTCCGACCTTTGGGACGATGAACTGATTCAGTTAATGATTTTTCTGGCTCAGTTTTCGTAATTTCGGCAAAGTCAGAGATGATTACTTGGCGAGTACTGGGGGTATAAGGGCGATAAGAACGAGTACCCATAGTTCAGTTTTGGAGTTTTGATTTTTGATTTTGGAGTCAGAATTTTTTGATTTTAATTTCCGATTTTTAATTGTTGTTTGGCATTTTCTTGATTTATTAGCCCAATCTCAAATCTAAAATTCAAAATCTCAAATTTTTAGACTTCTGGGAAGAGAACTTTTCTGATTTTTTCTTCGTCCCCAGGAGCAACAGTGACAATAGCTCGCTTGTATTGGGGTTTGTATCCAATAAATCTACCTACCCGTTTTTGTTTGCGGGGTGGGTTAGCGGTATTGATTTTGACGACCTTAACTGCAAATAGGTCTTCAATTGCGGCTCTAATTTGTGGTTTGGTGGCTTTAGGAATTACTTCAAATGTGTATTTGTTTTGTTCCATGAGCATGGTCGCTTTTTCGGTGAGAATGGGGCGACGCACTAAATCGGGTAGATCACGGGTGGCAACTACTTTAGGCACTGTAGACCTCCTGGATCTTCTCTAGGGTTGATGATGTGACGATAATTTTGTCAGCATGGAGCAAATCGTAAACGTTTAACTGGTCAGCAGGAATCAGTTTTAAGTTTTCGATGTTCCGGGCTGATAAAAGCACGTTTTCTGCAATTTCAGACAAAATCAATAGTGCTTTTTGTTCTGGTGCAGCGCCCCATCTAGCTAATGCTGCTACGAGATCCTTGGTTTTAGGACGCTGTAATTCATTGCTAAATTCTTCAACAACAATTAGATCGTCAGCACGACTAATAAAGGCTGTTCGCAATGCCAATCGGCGTTCCTTGCGGTTCATTTTTAGGTCAAAGTCTCTGGGTTTTGGTCCAAAGATCACACCGCCTCCACGCCACAATGGTGAACGGATAGAACCAGCCCGGGCGCGACCTGTGCCTTTTTGCCGCCAAGGTTTACGACCACCACCACGAACTTCTGCACGAGTTTTGGTGCTGGCAGTTCCCTGGCGAGAATTGGTCATTTGTCTGACTAGGGCGCGGTGTACGATATGCGCCGCTGTTGTTTCTTTGGCAACTCGTAAGTCAAAGTTTGTTTCTCCAACTTGCTCTCCTTGCCAATTTTTAATTACACTCTGTACCATCTTTGTGTCCTTTGTCAGTTGTCAGTTGTCTTTTGTCAGTTGTCTTTTGTCAGTTGTCTTTTTTTGCTCCTAACTAATGACTACTACCCAATGACTAAATGACTATTTTTTACCAACTATAGTTGCAGGAACGACGCTGACTAAGGCTCCTGGTTTGCCAGGAATAGCTCCTTTAATCAGGATTAAGTTGCGTTCTGCATCTACTCGTACTACTGTCAATTTGCGAATTGTGACACGAGTACCGCCTAAACGTCCTGCCATCCTTTTCCCGGGATAAACACGACCTGGGGTTGTACCAGCACCGATAGAACCTGGCGCTCTATGGTTTTTGGAACCGTGTGACATGGGACCGCGACCAAAGTTGTTCCGCTTTTGGTTGCCGGCAAAACCGCGACCAATACTCGTACCAACTACATCTACGATTTCACCTGCCCTAAAAATATCTGCTTTAATTTCTTGACCTAAAGCATAATCACCAGCGCTATCGGTGCGATATTCACTCAGATGACGGACTGCTGGAGCGGATGATTTAGCCAAATGTCCCAACAGTGGTTTGTTCAGTGCCTTGGGTTTGACTTCGCCATAACCAACTTGAATGGCAGAGTAACCGTCGGTCTGTTTCGTTTTAACTTGCGTAACGGTGCATGGACCGGCTTTGACGACGGTAACAGGAATGGAGACTCCTGCTTCATCAAAGATTTGGGTCATGCCCAGTTTGGTGCCGAGAATACCTACAGACACAGTTACTGGTTCTCCTTTCGTTTTATTTTTTTGGGCTAAACCTGGAAGTCGAATGGGGACAGATTTTGCTGCTGTCGCTTGAGTGTAAACTTTACCTCTAAAATTTGGACTGGCGTTGGACAGTGCAAATTCTTGGCGACGCAACAGTTTTTGTCCCTTTTGTTTTAGTGAATTTGTTTATTTTCACTTACTCAATCACAATAACAGGAATAACTGCCTACTCTATTGAGAAGGGATTACTTCTGGAATTCAATGCGAGGCTTGATGGCTTTGCGCTGTGTGCAGCAATGCTTTCGTCCAAGCAGTTGCTTTGGCACTCTACCGTTGTAGCCGGACTTAAGTGGTTATTGACCCTCAGTATCCTTTTCCTCAGTCCTAACATCATGCCATGAAACCAACATTATTGCTGAGGAACTACTTATTTTCATGCCCTAAACTACTGTTTAAGGTTTTGCCTAATTTTTTTTAGGATTTACGGGAGTGATTTGGTGTGGGAGCTTAAATATGACTTTGGCTCTTTATTTGACCTGAAAGCTTTTTTAGTTTAGCAGTCTCTTATGAAGTGAGCCAGTTTTATTCTTTTGGGGAAACTAACTAGAAACTCAGATGCTAGGACTAAACTAGGAAGTCTAAATAAGAAAGATGGCTATCTAATTATACTATTCGGTCACAATCTAATAATATAAACTATTCTTTAATTTTTGTCTAGTGTTTTTTTGCTTTGTTATGGGATGCTGAGATGTGGGTAGGGAAAATCACCCATGTTCCGGCTGTGAATTTTCAAAATTGTTGAAAATATGCAGGTTCATTTAACTTAATCTACCACTAGAGAGTGAATAATAGAGATATCTAAGTGGGATAGGAAGAAAATATATGGCACTAATTACCACTGGCAACGGTTTCATCCGCAATTTGGAGAAATTTGGGGCGTTGGGTGTTTATGTTCCTCTGGAGGGGGGCTATGAAGGTCGGTATCTGCGCCGATTACGGGCAGCTGGCTATGTTGGCCTCCATATTACTGCAAGAGGACTGGGTGATGTGGCTGCGTATCTGACGCAAGTTCATGGTGTCAGACCACCACATTTAGGCAAAAGAAGCAATAGTAGTGGTGCGGCTGTGGGTGATGTATATTATTTACCACCAATGATCAGTTCGCATCTGGCACAATTACCTCCTAAGTCGAAGGGGTTGGTGTTGTGGATTATGGAGGGATATATTCTTTCTGATCAGGAAGTTGAGTATTTGATGGATTTGCCTAAGCTAGAACCAAGGGTTAAAGTGGTAATTGAGAGAGGTGGCGATCGCACTTTCCGCTGGACACCTTTGGAAAAGACACTGTTAGCTAGTTAGGTAAATTACCAGGGTGAAGAAGCCCAGAGTAACACCAGGGTGGGGAAACCCCACCCCTACGGTTTGTTTGGGGATATATTAACTTTGTATTTTCTGTTGTACCCAAGTACGAAAAGATTTACTAGCCTGTACTTCATCTATTTGGCAATCTTGCAAAAATTGATAAAGTTTTTCTTTGGTAATTATAGAAAATGTGGGACTTTTTTCTATTTCAATATATTGATGATCTTGAAGTTGATAAATTCGCAACATTTCACCGTTATACCGCCAAAATTCTGGTACACCCATGCTGGCATAAAACTGGAGTTTATTTATGTCAGTGTGAGTAATATCTACTTCTACAATCAAGTCTGGTGGTGGATCTTCGTTTAAATTAAGTTTTTTTCCAACTACTTGAGGTTGATTTTGAATGTAATAACAGTTGTCGGGTTCAGCACTTCTTTGTAAATCATCACGATTTAAGGTGGTTGAACCCATTGTTTTAATTTTTAACCCACTTTCTTCTACCAAAATGCGGATGAATAGTTCAATCAATCTGGTAGCACTTTCATGTTCTTCTAAAGGCATGGTAATTTCTAATGTCCCTTGATCATAGATAAGTCGAGAAGAACGACTTTGCCCTAATGCTGCTAAAATTTGCTGATAATTTTGCCAACTGATATTGTGGAAAACTACTCGCTGTTCTGCGGGGGTAGTTCCTGGGGTAATATTGTTTGGTTTAGTGATTGTGCTAACCATATTTGCCTTGAAATTTAGCTTAATATAGAACTCATATTTGATTTTTGAAAAAAATTAGGTATTGTAGGGTGCGTCAGATATTACAAATCTGTTTATTGATAAAATTTATGCGGTCTGACGCACCCTACGTATCTTTTCATAAATCAAATATTATTCCTATAGTTATTATAATATATTACGCAAAAGCGAGAACTGAGTGAATTTAAATTTGTCTACTTCATTACAATTAATTGGGCGTTCTGTAGAATTTCAGCGGATTATTGAAATCCTGGCAAAAGATGGTGATTTGTTAATTACTGGAGTTCCTGGTAGTGGAAGACGTACTTTAGTGAAAGGTGCAGCGCAGGAGGTGAATACAGTTATCTTGGAAATAGACTGTATCCGCGCTACGGAGGCGGAGAGATTTGTACAACTATTAGCGGAAGCGATTAGTCAAAACTGGGAAGCGGAAAAAATTCAAAATTGGTTGAAGGAAAATACTTCGGCATTTTTTACTTTTAATTCGGAAAATCAACTAAAAATAGTTCGTTCTTTGGAACAAGAACAATTATGGCAAGCTTTCGCTAATTTGTTAGACTTATTAGAAATAATGGCGGTTGATTTAAGTCAAAGAATATTACTGATTTTACAGAGTTTTCCCCATATTCGTTCTTGGGATCGTCATGGTTTATGGGAAACTACATTTAGAAAGGAAGTTAAGGCCTATCCTCATGTTAGTTATGTGTTGATAGCCACGATTGCTGAGTCTAGCCAACATTCAGATGATACTAATTATCCGATAGAAACTATCCAATTAGCCCCTTTAGCTAAGGACGTTGTCGCCTTGTGGGCGAGGGAAATCTTACATACGCAAGGTTTCACCTTTGATTGTCATAGTCAAGCCTTGCAGCTATTTCTAGAGGCAGTACAGGGACATATTGGGGATGGGATGGCGATTATTCGGCGGTTATCTGCGTCCCGTTGTGCAGATGGGTTAATTAGGGAGGAAGATGTGCAAAAGGCTATAGCAGGATTACTGAAAGATTTATCTATGACTTATGAATCTTTGCTGATGTTGTTACCGGCAAATCAGGTACATTTATTAGAGTCTTTGGCTATTGATCCTACTGACAAACCTCAGAGTAAGGAGTATATTCAAAAGCATGGACTTTCACGGGGTGGGAGTCTGCAAGGTGCGTTAACTGGGTTACAGCATAAGGGTTTAATTTATGATGCTGAACATGGTTATCGGTTAGCTATGCCTTTGTTGGCTTTGTGGTTGAGGGAAAGGTTGGGTTAATTTATTTGAAGGTAAGCTATTGTTAAATCTGAATCCTGAATTTTTCCTACATCACCCGCAGACCCAAAATCATCAAATCTCGTTCCACTCCATCCAAATCAGCAATTTTCGGTAAATTCCCCCAAGCTTGAAATCCAAACCAGGCAAATAACTTTAAACTGGGTTGATTGTGGGCGAAAATAAAACTAACTAACGTCTTTAAACCTAAATTGGGACTTTCCTCAATGGCTTTTTCTAAAAGTTGTTTTCCCAAACCACGTCCTTGAAAATTTGGGGAAATGTAAATACTAATTTCCGCTGTAGAATAGTAAGCTGGTCTACCGTAGAATGATTGAAAACTTAACCATCCAGCAATTACACCTTCGGTTTCCAGTACCCACAGGGGAAACTTTGAAGGGACTCGTCCTTGAAACCAAGCCATACGACTTTCCACAGACACAGGTTCTAAATCAGCGGTAGCCATGCGGCTAGGAACAGCAGCGTTGTAAATGGCGACAATGGCGGGTAAATCAGATTCTATGGCATGGCGGATCATCATTGCGGCTATTTGGGCAAAATTCTTGATAAGATATTTCCAAATAATACACTCTCACCGGAAAATTTATCAGGTTTTCTGTTGATTGTCTTTAAATCTCAATGGAGAAAAATCTTGTTTCCTATTTGGCGATCGCTCAGTCTGGTATTTACAGCTATAATCACTATTAGCCTTGGGTCAATCTATGTTCAGGCACAAACTTCCCCTGTGTTATCTCCAGATTCACCAAAAGTCAAGGTTAGAGTCCCCGATTTAGGGCGACATTTCCAAAAATTTGGGGTGACAGGATCAATCATAATTTATGATTCAAAAAACAATCGTACCTATGAACACAATCCTCAGCGAAATGTCACCGCATTTACTCCAGCTTCAACTTTCAAAATTTTCAATGCTTTGACAGCTTTAGAAACAGGTGTGATTGCTGATGATGTTGCTATCTTGACTTGGGATGGAATTTATCGAGATTTTCCGGGTTGGAATCAAGATACAAATTTACGTCAAGGTTTCAAAAATTCAACTGTCTGGTTTTATCAAATTCTTGCCCGTAAAATTGGCAATGAACGAATGCAGCAATGGATTGATAAAGTTGGTTATGGCAACCGACAAATTGGTACTTCCGCAGATATTGATCGTTTTTGGCTGCAAGGAATTCTGAAAATTACACCTAAAGCACAAATTGATTTTTTGCAACGGTTGTATCAAGGTAATTTACCTTTTTCAAACCGAACAATGGATATTGTCAAAGATATCATGGTGCGTGAACAAACTCCAAACTACACATTGCGAGCTAAAACGGGATGGTTAATTAGTAATAAACCTCAAATAGGTTGGTTTGTCGGCTATTTGGAACAAGATCAAAACGTCTACTTTTTTGCCACAAATATTGATATAAATAAGCCAGATGATCTACCAGCTAGAATCGAGATTACACGCAACAGTTTGAAAGATTTAGGTTTGCTATAACCTTCCAGATTATATCTTAAAACCGGACTTTGTACAACTCGAATAATTCTCCTAATTGTCTTTTGACTATTTTAGCACCCCCAACTTTAATGATTTTTTCCCACTCTGTAGCAGGTTCGAGAAATACCTCTGCACCCAAGTAAGTTTCTAGTACAGCCCAATCTTCTGCTAAAGGCTGTTCGGAATTAAGAATATCAAAGACAAAATGTCCACCTGGTTTTAATACTCGTTTGACTTCGACTAAAACGGCTTGCCAATATTCTAGGGGAAAATAGCAACTAAATCCTGTGGCAATTATTAAATCAAATTGATTTTCAGGATAGTTTAAATGGTGAGATGGTCCTAGTTCTACACCTTTGAATAATTTGGAATTTAACTGTGAACCACGAGAATTAAGAGTATCTCTGGCAATATTACTAATTTCTTGTCCATAAAAGAATGCTTGCCAATCTCTCCAAGGATAGATTAAAAAGCTGACACCGCAACCAATATCTAAACAATGTTCGTTTTTTTGAGGTTGAGCAATTTCCCAAAAGGGTGAAACTATTCTTTCATTTAATCTGCCATTAATCCATTCCCGATATATTGGCATTTCTTGAACTTCGTCTGGAACTGCAAATTTCTGATTTTCATATTGGCGATTAAAGCGATATGCTACTTGTGCTATTCTCTCTTGCCATTTGTCTGCGGAATAGGTGTTTGTTTTATAAAAATTAGGGGGTGAATTTTTAGACATTTATTACTTTGGTGATTGGTGATTTTATTATTTCTCTTGACTTCGGAAATTCTGAAAGGGCGGGGAGACCCTGAAAGGGCGGGGAGACCCCGCCCCTACTGTCACGCTTTTGCGAGGAGAGGTGCAGCAGCGAGGAGGGTTTGGGTGTAGGGATGTTGGGGGTGGGTAAAAATTTGTTTAGTCTGTCCTAGTTCTACTATTTTACCACCATTCATTACGGCGATGCGATCGCACAAAAATCTTGCTAACCACAAATCATGGGTAATGAACAAGTAGGTTAAATCAAATTCTGCTTTGAGTTGTAACATCAAATCAAGAACTTGTGTTTGCACGCTGGCATCTAACATACTCACTGGTTCATCACATATTATCAGTTTGGGACGAGTAATTAAAGCTCTGGCTATGGCTACCCGTTGTTGTTGTCCTCCAGATAAATCGGATGGATAACGGTGATAATATAATTCGGCGGGTGTTAAACCAACTTTTTCCAACATCCATAAAACCTGTTCTTTGGCTTTTTGGGTATTAGCTAAATTATGAATTAATAAAGGATCTCCTATACTTTGTCCTACCGTCATAGCTGGATTTAAACAAGCATGAGGATCTTGAAAGATCATTTGGATTTGTCTACGGGAAGAACGGATTTCTTGACGGGACAACCTGGTTAATTCCTGTCCTAAAAATTCGACTTTTCCCGATGTGGGACTAATCAATTGTAAGATGGTTCTCGAAAGTGTACTTTTCCCACAACCAGATTCTCCCACTAAGCCTAAAATCTCCCCAGCATACAATTCTAAATTAATGCCATCTACGGCTTTAATTGTTTGTCCTTCTCCTTTAAATATCCGTTCAATAAAATTCGGTTCTATAGTGTAATGCTGTTTAAGTTCTGTAATTTTTAAAATGGGATTTTCCTTTCCTGTTCCCTGTTCCCTGTTCCCTGTTCCCTCTTCATCAACTGCTTGAATATATAAAGCTGCTTTTAATAAAGATTGAGTATATTCATGTTGAGGATGAGCAAATACAGTTGCCGTTTTCCCCATTTCCACCATTTTACCCTGATACATAACTCCAATGCGATCGCAATATTCCCCCACCATTGCTAAATCATGGGAAATTAACAACAATCCCATGTTTTCTTCCCCACACAATCGCGTTAATTCTTGGAGAATTTGAGCAGAAACAGTCACATCTAAACTTGTCGTTGGTTCATCCGCCACAATTAACTTAGGACTCAACAACAAAGCCAAAGCAATAGCTACCCGTTGACGCATTCCCCCACTAAACTCATGGGGATATTGACTCCAACGACTCGCGGGAATTTTCACCTTTTCCAAAGTCGCTAAAGCCTTTTCTTTCGCTTGCTGTTTGGATAACTCCGGTGCATGAGCTTGTAAAGTTTCAATACAATGATTGCCAATTGTCATCAACGGGTCAAGGCGAGTCATGGGATCTTGAAAAATCAAGGCTACCGCTTCACCACGAAACTTTTGCATCTGTAAAGGTGTCAAATCCAATACAGACTGTCCCTGGAATTTAACTAATCCTTCCGTGCGACTAGAACTAGGCAATAAACGCATTATTGCCCGTCCAATGGTGGATTTTCCACAACCAGACTCTCCCACCAATCCCATTTTTTCCCCAGATTGAATAATAAAAGATACATCATCAACCGCCCAGCTTGCCACTTCTTCACCACGTTGAGGATAAGCTACACGGAGATTTTCAACACTAAATAAAGCTTCATTCATAATTAATTAAATGTAATAATTTCAGTAGGGGCGGGGTTTCCCCGCCCTCTCGATTGTATTGCTCAAAATTAGGATTTTTATTCCTTCTTCATCCTGACTCCTGAACTCCTGACTCCTGACTCCTGACTCCTGACTCCTGAACTCCTGACTGGGCGCAGGCCCTGCGCCCCTACCTCCTGCCTATTGATGTACTTGAATTAAGCGCTGTTTGAGACGTTCCGCTTCACCGGAATCAACTAAACAACCCTTTTCCAATAAAAAAGCACCATCACAGTAATTCAACTCTTCTAAGCGATGAGTTACCCATAATGCCGTAATGCCACGGCTCTTAACGAGATTACGGACACTAGCCACTAAATCGAGTTGACTATCTGGATCTAGTAAAGCAGTAGGTTCATCTAATAATAAAACATCACAATGACGAGCGATCGCTCCAGCAATAGCTACCCGTTGTTTTTGTCCACCAGAAAGCGCGTAAATAGGTCGTCGCTGAAGAGACAATAAATTTACCGCCCCCAAAGCTTCCTCAACCCTAGCCTTCACCATTGCAGGTTGTAACTTTTCTGCCACCAACCCAAAAGCTACATCAGCACCAACCGTTGGCATTACCAATTGATGATCAGGATTTTGGAATACAAAACCAACAGCAGGTGAAATAGTCACCTCCCCAGATTGAGGAGCTAATAAACCCGCTATTAATCTCAGGAGCGTAGATTTACCACTGCCATTTGTCCCCAGAAGCATCCAAAACTCACCTTTAGGTACTTGAAGAGAGCAAGATTTGATTACTTGCTCCCCATGAGGCCAAAAGAAGTTTAAATTATTAACTTCAATGCCTACTGCTGTCATGTTTATACCTTGTGTTATTCAGCAGTAAAAGCAGCAAAGCCGGGTGGTTTACCACTGCTAGTAGCCGCACTATCTTTTTGGATAATCTGGACTCCCGAAATTTCACTAGCACGGACAGCAATTTTTTTCTCTGTTTTGCCTTCGCACTTGAGTTCGACAATATCAGGATTTCCAGAACGCATTGCCGCCAAAATTAGCTGGTAAACAGCCTCGGCATCTTCAGTAGACTTTCGTTGTACTGATATGGGGAAAGCAGTATTTCTGATGCTTAAGTCAATGGTAAACATTTAGAACTAATGAATTTTCACTTTAAGACCTATTCTAGCGTCATTAGTTAGTTGTCAGTTGTCATTGGTCATTGGTCATTGGTCATTGGTCATTGGTCATTGGTCATTAGTCATTGGTCATTAGTCATTAGTCAGTTGCAAATATCTTTCCCCTGCCCCCTGCCCCCTGCTCCCTGCCCCCTGCCCCCTGCTC
>NZ_JAQMSE010000201.1:0-3637 GCF_028330045.1 Aphanizomenon sp. CS-733/32 | reverse complement strand
CGACTAGAAGTCGCAGCTACACAGACGAAACCCACCTTCGTGGGTTCAAAAGCCTTGATTTTTCGTTAGTCCACGCAGGTGGACTTTGTTTGTGTAGTAGCGATTTCTAATCGCCGGAAACTTTTCAAACATCCTCTTAGCCTAAGATCCCGGACAGATCCCCGACTTCTTAGAGAAGTCGGGGATCTTAGGCTACAGTAATGATAACTGTTCATTGGGTGGCTTAAACCCCATGTGCTGATAGGCGGCTTTAGTGACTATTCTCCCCCTGGGTGTGCGGCTTAAATAACCTATTTGCATTAAATATGGTTCGTAAACTTCTTCAATGGTTTGGGTGTCTTCCCCAGTGGTAGCAGCGATGGTTTCTAAGCCGACTGGACCACCATTAAAGTTTTCAATAATCACACTGAGCATTTTTCTATCTGTCCAATCTAAACCGCAAGGATCGACTTGGAATAGTTGTAATGCTTCCGCTGCCACAGTTGCACTTATTTCTATAAAGGATTTTACTTCTGCATAATCACGGACTCTTTTTAGTAGTCTATTAGCTATTCTTGGTGTCCCTCGTGAACGTTTGGCTATTTCTGTAGCTCCGTCTAAATTAACTGAAGTTTGTAATAATTCGGCGGTGCGAGTCACAATTTGAGTAAGTTCATCAACTTCATAAAAACGCAACTTTTGAATTAAGCCAAAGCGATCGCGCAATGGGGAAGTTAAAGCTCCGACGCGGGTTGTGGCCCCGACCAGGGTAAATTTAGACAAGGGTATACTTCTAATTCTGGCGCTAGAACCCTTACCTATAGTGATATCTAAGCGACAATCTTCCATGGCTGGATAGAGAATTTCCTCTGTCATCCGTGATAACCGATGAATTTCATCTATAAACAATACATCTCCTGGTTTCAGGTTCACCAATAACCCTACGATATCTCGTGGTCGTTCTAAAGCTGGGGCGCTGGTAATTTTGCAACTTACCCCCATTTCTGAGGCTAAAATCATCGCCATCGTGGTTTTACCTAAACCTGGTGGTCCATACAACAGCAAATGATCCATGACCTCATTCCTAGATTTAGCAGCTTTAATGGCTATATCTAAGACATCTTTTAAATCCTTTTGGCCGATGTAATCAACAAAGCGGTGGGGACGAATACTTTCTTCTGGTTTTCCTTGTTCATTAATAGCAGCTTCTGATTGCAACAGATTTTCTGCGGGGGGTACTTTGGCTGATTCCCGTTGCTTCCTGGGTTCTCCGTTGGGTTCTGGAGGCTGTTTTTTGGAGGAGATAATCGCCATAATTTTCAGGGATTTCAGAAGTACAGAAATGGGGGTTTAGTTATTCATAGGTAAGATTTAGTATAGGATATTTGGGGTTGGTTGAGAATACAGATATTTATTTAATTTTGTGAATTTACTATTGTAGGGCTTACGCATTGACAAAGGTTTCTAAATATGTAATGTAATGTGGATTTTATCTCTTGTAGGGTGCGTCAGACCCGGTAAATTGTCAGAATTAGGATGTCCGGGATTAAAGGATGAAACCAGGGCTTTTATTGCCATCATGGTAGTCGTTAGGTAATGGGACAGAATTAATTACACAACTGATTTTTCTGTTCCCTGTTTCCAGTTAAGAGTTCCCTCTCTCAACGAGTGAATTTAATTTTGTCCAACTACTTATTTGAATGAGGACGGGAAAACCCCGCCCATACAGCACTTACGGATGTTAAGCTGTTGTGCATTTACAGCAAATTGTCATCAAACCCGGAACAAGAACCCCAACCCCAACCCCCTCCCCGCAAGCGATGAGGGGGCTAAGATGTACCTTATATGATTGGAAATCGCTGTAATTTGTATAATTCTTGCGGGCAAGATGCCCGCACTACAAGAAATAATAATATCAGGATTATTGGATCTAGCTGCGTAATAGCTTATGAAGTCCAATGACCCCAACCCCCTCTCCGCAAGCGAGGAGGGGGCTAAGATGTAACTTATATAACTGAAAACCGCTGTATCTTTAGAAATCAACTCCGCGCTTCAATTCTATGCCTTGATTTGCATAGTGCTTATGACAGTAAACCTCAGAGTGAATACTAGCTAAATCAAAATAAGCGGGTTGGTTTTGACAGCGCCCAGTGATGATCACTTCTGTGTCACGAGGTTTGCGTAGCAGGGCTTGAACGATGGGATCAACAGGTAACAATTCTAAATCAACGGTGGGATTGAGTTCATCGAGAATAATCGTTTTATAGACACCAGAGGCGATCGCCATTTTGGCAATTTCCCAGCCTCTTTCGGCTTCTATATAGTCTAAATCTTGACGAGAATTTCGCCAAACAATGGCATCCCGTCCACAGCGTTGATGATCTACCACTTCAGGATAGGATTGTTGTAAAGCGGCGATCGCTGCGTCTTCAGTATAACCACTACCACCTTTGAGCCACTGCATAATTAATACACGGGTAGAACCAGGATGATTGATGCCTCTACCAATTGCTTGCAAAGCTTTACCCAAAGCACTAGTAGATTTACCCTTACCTGCCCCTGTATAAATTTCAATGCCTTCAATGAAAAGTTCTGCGGCTGTGGGGTGATGATGGGGTTTCATTTCCGAATGCAAATCCGCAATATCCAATAATTGGGGCGGTGCTGCGCGTCCAGTGGTAATGATTTCCAGTTCTTGGGGTTTAGATTTTAAAGTCTTGACTACCTCATCCACTGATAGCAAACCCAAGTCCAAAACCGGGTTAATTTCATCCAGGACAACTACTGAATACAACCCCGAAGCGATCGCCCCTTTGGCTACATCCCAACCCCTTGCAGCCTCTGTTTGATCAAAAGCGGTAATTTGATCATGACCAAAAAATTCGGCTCTCCCCGTGCGAACCTGATCAATTAAATGGGGGAAACCGCGCTGTAATGCAGCGATCGCTCCATCCTCATCATAATCCCGTTCTGGCCCTTTCAAAAACCGCAACAATAAAACCCGGCTAGAATCACTAGGTGTATTGATTCCCAACCCAATAGAGCGCAAAACCACCCCTAAAGCCGCTTGTGACTTACCTTTCCCAATACCATCATAGACGTGAATTTGACCCGTAAGCCGCTCAGAACGGACTTGCGCTGTGCGAATACCGATACCGTTCCTTGTCATCTTTTGAAAAGCTATAAAGTAGCAATTCTCTATCTTAACGAAACTAGAATCTAGTGCGGCAGGGGCATAAATAAATCAACTATCCCAAATCATTAAAAAGCCTATCCTGTCTTCGTTTTGACTTTTGATTTTTGACTTCCGCCCTGCGGTGGGCGGTTTGTATCTTTGCGTATCCAAGCTAGACAGATGTATTAATAAAATCAATCTAAATATCCAGTTACACTCAGATCATAAATGTCAGAACAATGAGATAATTGCCGATTATCCGTATTCTTTCAGTTATACTCTGTACAACTAACTCAAAAAAACCTAATCTCCAGATCCCCGACTTCTTGAAGAAGTCGGGGATCTAAGAGGATGTTTGAAAAGTTTCCGGCGATTAGAAATCGCTACTACACAAACAAAGTCCACCTGCGTGGACTAACGAAAAATCAAGGCTTTTGAACCCACGAAGGTGGGTTTCGTCTGTGTAGCTGCGACTTCTAGTCG
>NZ_JAQMSE010000200.1:0-151016 GCF_028330045.1 Aphanizomenon sp. CS-733/32 | reverse complement strand
GCGACTAGAAGTCGCAGCTACACAGACGAAACCCACCTTCGTGGGTTCAAAAGCCTTGATTTTTCGTTAGTCCACGCAGGTGGACTTTGTTTGTGTAGTAGCGATTTCTAATCGCCGGAAACTTTTCAAACATCCTCTTACAGGCTATGAACCTTATCTATGAAATTACTACCACAATACCCACCGCTAGTAAACCTAGAAATTATTGAAATCTTTGCTTCTTCGTATCTTTGCGCGAAACACAATTCATTGACAATAGCCAAAAATACCATCTCATGGTATACTGCCAGATCTGAGAGTTAGGAAACTTCGGTTCAATTCCGGGACTGTGCCGCAACTGTAAAGCAATTTGAAATGATTGGAGTTTGAATAAACATCCCAAATCTCAAATTGAGTAAGTCAGAATGCTAACTCTAAGGTGTTCACTTCCGTTCTGTCTCTGCGTCACACAGAGAAGGGGTCATGATTTTGCAAATTCCATTTACCGCTTGTCCAGGACTATTTTATAACACAGCCGCCCAGGATGGGCTTCTTTATCGCTTGAGAATACCAGGGGGAATAATTAATTATAACCAATTTCAGGCGATCGCAGATATTGCTGATAATTATGGCAATGGTTATATTGATATTACTAACCGCGCTAATATTCAAATTAGAGAAATTAAAACCAGCATAAATGTTGAAGTTCTCAAAAAACTACAAGCATTAGGTTTAGCCTCTACCAATACCAAAATAGATCATATCCGCAACATCATGACCAATCCCACAGCGGGTATTGATGGTGAAGAATTATTAGATACTCGTCCCTTAGTCAAAATCTGGGAACAATATATTACCGCACATTCTCAACTTTGCGAATTATCGGCAAAATTTAGCGTCTGCTTTGATAGTGGAGGCAAAGTTGCTGTAAAATATCAACCCAATGATATTATATTGGCAGCGGAAATGATTAACCGTAATGTATATTTGCGGTTATATCTCAGTTATGGAGAAAAAGGACAACCAGCACAGGATACAGGAATCTTATTAAAACCAGAAGAGACAATAACAGCTTTAGCAACCTTAGCCCAAACTTACCTCAAACACATAGATACTAAAAACCGCCCCAAACTACGCTTACGAGAAATCATCAATAAGATCACAGTTAAAGAATATCTTCACCAAATCAAAGAAAATCTCAACTCAGATATATTGAATTTTACAAAAACTCCTCTCTGCGCCTCCGCGCCTCTGCGAGAAAAAACTCATATTGGTATTTATCCCCAACGCCAAACCGGATTATATTATATCGGCATAGTCTTACCCCTGGGAAGATTAGAAACTTCGCAAATTAGGGGTTTAGCTAATATTGCCAAAAGGTATGGCGATGATAATATCAGGTTAACACCTTGGCAAAACTTACTATTAACCGATATTCCCCAAAATCAAATTAGCGAAGTTGATCAACAAATTGCCAATTTAGGTTTAAACTCATCACCAACCAACATCAAAAGTTTCCTAGTAGCTTGTTCCGGTAAAAAGGGTTGTGCTGCTGCGGCCACAGAAACTAAAGATGATGCCATAAACTTGGCAAAATACCTAGAAAATCTGATGATTCTAGACTCACCTGTGAATATTCACTTTAGTGGTTGCAGTAAATCTTGCGCTCAACACACTCAAGCTGATATTACCTTACTTGGTATTATTACAGAAACCGCAAAAGCAACTTTTCCCGCTTATCAAGTGTATGTTCTCGGTCATTTACTTTATGAATATGTGACTATAGCGAAAATTCCGATTTTGATTCAAGAAATGCTGGCAGTATATCAAAAACAACGTCTAAGTTTACACGAAACTTTTGGACAATTTATTGATCGTCATAGCCATCAATTAAATCAACTATTTAGCCAAACAACACCCAATTTAACCTTTAGAACCTGAAAATATCATGTTTGATTACATCCGTGATGGTAGCGAAATATATCGTAATTCCTTTGAAATTATCCGGTCAGAGTCCAATCTCGCAAGATTCCCTGAAGATGTATCGAAAGTTGCCGTTCGCATGATTCACGCCTGTGGAATGACGGATATTGTCAATGACTTAGAATATTCATCTACAGCAGTAGCATCCGGGAAAAAAGCCCTAATTGCCGGCGCACCGATTTTGTGTGATTCTTATATGGTAGCCGAAGGTGTTACCAAAAAAAGATTACCCAAAAATAATAAAGTTCTTTGCACCCTCAATGATCCAGAAGTACCACAACTAGCCAAAAGATTAAGAAATACAAGGTCAGCAGCAGCCTTGGAGTTCTGGCGGTTTCATATAGAAGGGGCAATAGTGGTGATTGGGAATGCACCTACAGCCCTATTTAGGTTATTAGAAATGCTAGACGAGGGAGTTCCTAGACCGGCATTAATTTTGGGTTTTCCTGTTGGTTTCGTGGGTGCAGTCGAATCAAAAGCCGCATTAGCCGCAGATAGCCGCAACGTACCATTCTTAACTTTACATGGAAGACGGGGCGGAAGTGCGATCGCTGCTGCTGCTGTTAACGCCCTAGCTAGTGAGGAAGAATAATGACTAACCCCGGAGGTCGTCTTTATGGAATTGGTGTGGGACCTGGAGACCCTGAACTCATCACCTTAAAAGCCTTGCGTCTCCTCCGTTCTGCCCCAGTTATTGCTTATCAATCAGCTACAGATAAAGAAAGTATCGCCAGAAAAATCGTTTCTTCCTATCTGGATAATAATCAGATTGAGGTAGCGTTTCATCTTCCTCGGGCCTTAGAACCAGAAAAGGCTAAATCTATCTATGACCAAGAAACTCAACCCATTGCTGACCATTTAGCCGCCGGTCGAGATGTGGTGGTTATCTGTGAAGGAGATCCGTTTTTCTATGGTTCTTTTATGTATCTTTTTACCAGATTAGCTAATAAGTATCAAACGGAAGTCGTCCCCGGAGTTTCCTCACTCATGGCCTGTCCTGTCGCCCTGGGTTTACCATTTACCTATTACAATGATGTCCTCACGGTTTTACCTGCACCATTACCCAGAGAAGCCTTAATTAGCCAACTCCTAGCCACTGACGCGGCGGCTATCATGAAACTTGGTCGCCATTTTCTCAAAGTCAGGGATATTCTCCATGAATTAGGACTAGCTTCACGGGCTAGATACATTGAACGCGCTACAACAACGCAGCAACGCATATTACCTCTTGATGAAGTTGACCCTCTTGATGTACCTTATTTTTCGATGATTGTTATCCCTACTAAAAGTAAGTTGTAGTCTTCAAGGAGTTCAGGAGTCACCGAGTCAGGAGTCAGGAGTTGGGTAATTATAATTTCTTTTCCCTTGTCCGTGTCCGAGATACAGTCAGCAAATCGCAAAACCCGTAGGGGCGGGGTTTCCCCGCCCTCTTGATTGTATTTCATCCTCAAGATAACTAAACTTCAACAAGAGTGGGTATATTTTTTGCTTTGTCCTGACTTTTATCCGCAAAATGCTTATCTATCAAAACTTGTACTTGAGACGCTTGAATTTTACTATAACGAGTTTTATCGGGCATAATTAAATTAGGTCCAGCTTTACAGTTTTTCATACAGCCAGTACCTTTAATAGTGACTGAATCTTCTAAACCCCTGTCTCTTAACTCCGACTGCAAAGCTTGACACAAAGCTTTACCACCACGCTTCATACAATCAGATTTTTGACAAACTAGAATTGTTTGTGATTTAGATGATTTCGTCTTAATTTGATTCTGTGCTGCAACTATTCCCATATCAGAACTTGCAGCCATAACTCGTTCCGCTATTAATGTTACCTGATCTTTTTTGGCGTTATATTGTTTTGTTCCCACAACTTGCAGCCAGGTCCCTTTAGCTAACCGTAAATCAAAAGCACTCCGTAAATGCTTGGCTAACTTTATATAATATTCACCCTCAGAAGTCCATAACAACAGTCCTTTTAGCTTGTATCCATCCTTGATCACAAAATCTAGAAATCTGCCTTCAAAACAAAATTCTGTGACTGCTGAATTAGTAGATATACTCATAACCTATTTTTCTCACTAAAATTTTTGGTAACGACAACGCCAACAATTTTCAAGATTCCCAATCAAATCTTGACGAGAAGCAGTGAATTGTTGAATTACACTCCAAAGCTGAATAGCTGCGGTGGAATTATGTATTTCTACAATTAAAGGCTGATTAGTCTCACAGACACAAACTATATCTAATTCTTGTAAGCGTTGATAAACCTGCCAACGGTCTGCCCAACTTATATCAATAACGTGCTTTCTATCCGTGCCTAAACTAAAAGATTTCAAACGAGTAGCCCTCAAAATGCTATAAAGTTGCAGTAAAACTAGAAACTCACAGTCTAAATTTGTGATTTAGTCGGAGTTTAGCATCTTTATTTAGAATACACTAACTGAAAAATATTGTCATTAATTTTGAGAAAAATCTCATTTTTATTTGTAGAAACATATACATACTTGGAGATTTAAGTCAATGCAAATACTAAATATGTATTTTTAGATACAAAAATATCCAAAAAAAATTGATACTTGTGATTGCTAATCGTGGGGAAGTTTTTTAGATTTAGTAGCCTTGTTTTTATTTTGAAAATGCTAATATGTTAGAGGTAAGCACTGAAAAGTCATAACCTTTAAGCAAAGAGGAAAACCATGTCTGATACACAAACTATAGTACAAAACTTTGGTCAGATTTATGATAATCCTGTATTACTAGATCACAGTGTTACTGTTCCAGTAGTCGAAGGATTTAATGTTGTATTAGCTAGTTTTCAGGCATTGTACTTGCAATACCAGAAACACCATTTTGTAGTTGAAGGTGCAGAATTTAACTCACTCCATGAGTTCTTTAATACTAGCTATAAAGAAGTACAAGATCATGTCCATGAAATTGGCGAGCGCTTAAATGGTTTGGGTGGTATACCCGCAGCAAGTTTTAGTAAATTAGCTGAATTATGCTGTTTTGAGCCAGAAGTAGATGGCGTATTTTCTGCCCGGAAGATGGTAGAAAATGACCTAGTTGCCGAACAAGCATTAATTGGCGTAATTCGCCGCCAAGCTGGTCAGGCTGAGAGTTTGGGCGATAGAGGTACACGCTACTTATACGAAAAAATTCTTTTGAAAACTGAAGAAAGAGCTTATCACCTAGCGCATTTCTTAGCTAAAGATAGTTTAACCTTGGGTTTTGTGCAACCTGCTCAAAATTAAACTTTTCATAATCTCAATTTAACCAAATTAAGACTAAATAAATTTTAGTAATTGAGAAGTTTGCAAACTTAATCTTTTTGGCAGAGAGATATAAATTATCCTTTCTGCCATTTTTTAGATCAGCCATTGACAACTATTTATTTTCATTGGATATTTTCTATATCTAATCAGAAATTATTCGTAAGTTAGTCAGGCTATTTTAATTAGAAAATAATTGCAATAATAATTAAACACAGATGAACGCAGATAAAGAGAGATAAATCAATTGTCTGTGCTGCTTTACTGTTATAATCCATGACGAATAAATAAACACTTAAATTCTCTCTGCGCCTGAAGCGCCTCTGCATGAGAAAAAACGGAAAAACTAGTACCAAAAATCCCCCATTCCCATAATTCTTTCCCCTGACCATAATTAAAACCCGGAAAAGTTGATAATGAATGGCATGATGAGGGGTAAAGACCCTTAAAATAGTCAAGATTTGTATTTTTGTCATCTAAGGTAAAAACTATGCCCCGTCGTCAAGACCTCAAAAAAATTCTCCTGTTAGGTTCAGGACCAATTGTGATTGGTCAAGCCTGTGAATTTGACTACTCTGGAACTCAAGCCTGTAAAGCCTTGCGAGAAGAAGGCTATGAAGTCGTGCTGGTGAACTCCAACCCAGCGACAATCATGACCGACCCGGAAACCGCCGACCGCACCTATATTGAACCGCTGACACCAGAAATAGTGGAAAAAGTCATTGCCAAAGAACGTCCAGATGCTTTATTGCCAACAATGGGAGGACAAACCGCCCTCAACTTGGCTGTGGCCTTGGCGAAAAATGGTGTTTTGGAAAAATACAACGTTGAGTTAATTGGTGCGAAATTACCTGCAATTGAAAAAGCCGAAGACAGAAAACTGTTTAATGAGGCTATGGATAAGATTGGGGTGGCGGTATGTCCTAGTGGTACAGCCTCAACTTTAGACGAAGCCAAAGCGATCGCTCACCAAATTGGTACATATCCCTTAATTATCCGTCCAGCCTTTACAATGGGGGGGACTGGTGGGGGTATCGCCTATAATCAAGAAGAATTTGAAGAAATGGCACAGGTAGGGATTGACGCTAGTCCCGTTTCCCAGATTCTCATTGACCAATCTTTATTGGGTTGGAAAGAGTATGAATTAGAAGTCATGCGGGATTTAGCCGATAACGTCGTCATTATCTGTTCTATCGAAAATCTCGACCCTATGGGGATTCATACAGGGGATTCTATCACCGTCGCCCCCGCCCAAACCCTGACCGATAAAGAATATCAACGGTTACGGGATATGGCAATTAAAATTATCCGGGAAATTGGCGTGGAAACCGGCGGTTCTAATATCCAGTTTGCCGTAAATCCCGTCAATGGTGATGTGGTGGTAATTGAAATGAACCCCCGTGTCTCCCGCAGTTCGGCTTTATCTTCCAAAGCGACAGGGTTTCCCATTGCCAAAATCGCGGCGAAGTTAGCTGTGGGTTACACTTTGAATGAACTGCAAAACGATATCACTAAAAAGACCCCCGCTTCCTTTGAACCGACAATTGACTATGTAGTTACCAAAATTCCCCGGTTTGCCTTTGAAAAATTCCCTGGTTCTGATTCCGTCCTCACCACCCAAATGAAGTCAGTGGGAGAAGCAATGGCTATTGGCCGGACATTTAATGAATCCTTTCAAAAAGCTTTGCGTTCCTTAGAAACCGGTCGCGCTGGTTGGGGTTGTGATAAAGCCGAAAAATTGCCCAGTGGGGAACAAATTCGCGCCCAATTGCGGACTCCTAACCCAGAACGCATCTTTTCTGTACGTCATGCTATGCAGCTAGGAATGAGTAATGAAGAAATCTATGAACTAACAGCAATTGACCCTTGGTTTTTAGATAAATTGCAAGAAATTTTAGAAATAGAAAAATTTCTCAAACGGACCCCTCTCAAACAGTTGACAAAAGCGCAAATGTATGATGTGAAAAGAAATGGTTTTAGCGATCGCCAAATAGCTTATGCTACAAAAACCAAAGAAGACGAAGTTCGCACCTATCGCAAACAGCTAGAAGTTATCCCCGTTTACAAAACCGTTGATACCTGTGCGGCTGAATTTGAGGCACTAACCCCATATTACTATTCTACCTACGAAGAAGAAACGGAAGTATTACCAACAGATAAACCCAAGGTGATGATTTTGGGTGGTGGTCCAAACCGTATTGGTCAAGGAATTGAGTTTGATTATTGTTGTTGTCATGCTGCATATTCTCTACATGATGCCGGGTATGAAACAATTATGGTCAATTCTAACCCAGAAACAGTTTCTACAGATTACGATACCAGCGATCGCCTGTATTTTGAACCCTTAACCAAAGAGGACGTTCTCAACATCATCGAAGCCGAAAACCCTGTGGGGATAATTGTCCAATTCGGTGGCCAAACACCTTTAAAATTAGCCGTTCCCCTGCAAGAGTATCTCCGAACAGCAGAGAACAGTATCACCAAGATTTGGGGAACATCACCCGATTCTATAGATATGGCAGAAAACCGGGAACGGTTTGAAAAGATTCTCCAAGAATTGAATATCGCTCAACCGCCTAATGGCATGGCGAGAAGTTATGAAGATGCCTTAATAGTTGCCAAGCGCATTGGTTATCCTGTGGTGGTACGTCCTAGTTATGTGTTGGGAGGACGGGCGATGGAAATCGTTTATTCCGATACTGAGTTAGAACGCTACATGACCTTTGCTGTGCAAGTAGAACCAGAACACCCGATTTTAATTGATAAATTCTTAGAAAACGCCATTGAAGTAGATGTAGATGCGATCGCCGATCATACTGGCAATGTCGTCATTGGTGGCATCATGGAACACATTGAACAGGCAGGGATTCACTCCGGTGACTCAGCTTGTTCCCTACCTTCCATTTCCCTCTCTCCCGCCGTCCTCAACCAAATCCGTTTATGGACAGTACAACTAGCACAAGCTCTATCTGTAGTTGGGTTAATGAATATTCAATTTGCCGTAGTTGGTGCAAATAGTTATTCTCCCCAAGTGTATATTTTAGAAGCCAACCCCAGAGCATCACGGACAGTTCCCTTTGTCTCTAAAGCCACAGGGGTACAACTAGCCAAACTCGCATCCTTAATTATGTCGGGGAAAACCTTAGAAGAAGTGAAATTTACAAAAGAAGTCATTCCCTCTCATATTGCGGTGAAAGAAGCAGTTTTACCATTTAGTAAATTCCCCGGTACAGACACCATTTTGGGTCCAGAAATGCGCTCAACAGGTGAAGTCATGGGGATTGACAGCGATTTCGGTCGCGCCTTTGCCAAAGCCGAATTAGGCGCAGGGGAAAAATTACCGCTTCAGGGAACTGTATTTGTGTCCATGAGTGACAGAGACAAACCTCTGGCTGCAGATGTCATTAAGGAGTTTATTAAGTTAGGCTTTACAATCATGGCCACCCAAGGCACACGCCAAGTCCTGCAAGAACAAGGGTTAGAGGTGAAATCAGTCCTCAAACTCCATGAAGGTCGTCCTCATGTCCTGGATGCGATTAAAAATGGCAACATTCAACTGATCATTAACACACCTTCTGGTGAAGAAGCTCATGCCGATTCTAAATTAATTCGTCGCACCGCTTTAGGCTACAAAATCCCCATTATCACTACTATTGCAGGTGCTAGAGCTACAGCAGCAGCTATCCGTTCCTTGCAAAACACAACTTTGGATGTCAAGGTAATCCAAGAATACTGTCCCATGAGTTAAGCAAGTGACAGGGAACAGGGGACAGGGGACAGGTTACAGGTGACAGGTTACAGGTTACAGGTGACAGGTGACAGGTTACAGGTTACAGGTTACAGGTGACAAGTTACAGAGAACAGAGAACAGGTGACAGGTTACAGAGAACAGAGAACAGGTGACAGGTTACAGAGAACAGAGAACAGGTTACAGAGAACAGGTTACAGGAAATAGGAAATAGGAAATAGGAAATAGGAAAAATAGAGAGATTATTAAACTATTGCCTTTATTTGCCTTCTTTTTGCTGTCACCTGTCACCTGTAACCTGTCACCTCATTATTAAGCAATCGTTACAAAAAAATCATTATCGTTATCATTGAGATATTTTAACAAATATGAGGAAGCTATTTCTTCGCCAGAGGATTAGCCGTTATTCCAGGAAATGTATGCTGTTCAGTAATTTCAGAGTCTTAAGTGATCTTAACTTGCTGCCAAAGTGCGGGTTTCCCTATAGTCAACTTATTCTCATAAATGTTACAATTATTAATATTCTCAAAAACACAAAAAATGTTTGACTTGCTACTGTGTATCTAACTGTAGACACTTGTGAAAACAAGGAGACAGATGTAACGTTTGGTAGTAAATTACCTAATTTCCCCAAATATGGCAAGCCTGAGTTAATCAGGTGCGACCATCTGAACACATTATTTCGTTAACAACCCTATCGGCAAACCCACCATTACCCAAGAGTAGCGCCATGAAGACCGCTCAATCAGCCACCGACCTCGTGCGGACTTACCTGCGTGAGATTGGCCGTGTGCCACTTCTCACCCACGAAGAAGAGATTTTTTATGGTAAACAGGTGCAACGATCTACTGCCTTGCATGAGATCCGGGAAGGTCTTGCTACCCAGTTAGGTCATGAACCAAGTGTAGAAGAATGGGCAGCAGCCTCTGATATAGAAGTATCAGAATTAAATCAGGCGATCGCTGTTGGTGAAATAGCCAAACGGAAAATGGTAGAAGCCAATCTCCGTCTAGTCGTGTCCGTTGCCAAAAAGTACATTAAACGGAATGTTGACTTACTTGATCTCATTCAAGAAGGCAGTATCGGAATGCAACGGGGTGTAGAAAAATTTGACCCTACCAAAGGATACAGATTTTCTACCTATGCCTATTGGTGGATACGTCAAGCCATTACTCGGGCGATCGCTGAAAAAGCCCGGACAATTCGCCTACCCATTCATATTACGGAAAAACTCAACAAAATTAAAAAAGCCCAGCGTCAACTATCCCAAGGACTAGGACGTGCGCCCACAGTAGCGGAATTATCCCAAGAACTAGATTTAACACCCAAACAGGTACGAGAATACCTAGAAAAAGCCCGTCTACCATTATCTCTAGACTTGCGGCTAGGGGATAACTATGACACCGAACTGGGAGAAATGCTAGAAGATACAGGAGCGACACCGGAAGATTTTGTCATGCAAACTTCCCTGTCTTATGACTTAGAAAGAATGATGTCAGAACTCACACCCCAGCAAAAAGAAGTCATTAGTCTCCGCTTTGGTTTAGTAGATGGTCAATCCTTAACTTTAGCTAAAATTGGTGAAATCCTGAATATTAGCCGGGAACGAGTCCGCCAAATTGAACGTGAAGCCCTCAACAAACTTCGCAAATCTAAAGCAACTATGAATGAGTATCTTGCTAGTTAGTCAGTTGTTATTAGTTAACCGTCAGTTATTTTTCGCCTTGTGGGTGGAGTTTCCCCACCCATACTCACTCAATAGGTGAAAAACACTCCCATTTTATTACGGTTAAACCGACTCCCTCCAAAGGAATAAACTGTTAGATTAGTGGACATGAATTATATAATAGTCAACTAGATCGAATAAGCAATAACTACAAGTTATTCCAGTCACAAACACCGTCGTTAGTAGTGGCAGTACAGGAGGTCAAACGTGAGTAACAAATCTAATCGAGTATCAGAATTTTTTAATAGTGAGTCGGAAACAAGTAATTTATTATGGCAATATGTTAAATCATTAAGTCCAGAAACAGTTAATCAATTATCTAAACCAACTTCTACAGAAGTTTTGCAGGTAATGGAACGGAATATTATTGGACTTTTAGGAAATCTCCCTTCCGAACAATTCGGGATTACTATTTCTACCAGTCGGGAAAACTTAGGTCGCTTATTAGCATCCGCGATGATTAGCGGCTATTTTTTACGCAATGCAGAACAAAGAATGGGCTTTGATGTAGTTATGCAAGGAATAGAAGCCAATACTAGCGAAGTTGAGTAATGTTTTTTTAGGAAAATTATCAAAATAAATATCAACTCGGTAGAATTACTATATTTCTACCGAGTTTTGTTATGATTGACTGGTAATTGGTAATTGGAAAGAAAGAATTTATTCCCTATTCCCTATTCCCCATTACCTATTCCCTATTCCCTATTCCCCATTACCCGTTCCCTGTTCCCTATATGAATGAAAGTATTTCTTCTATTCCTCATAAAATTATTGGTGTTGCTGTTATTTGGAATGACCAAAAACAGATATTAATTGATAGACGCTTACCTACAGGTGCAATGGGTGGTTTGTGGGAATTTCCAGGTGGAAAAATTGAAGTTGGTGAAACTATTCAAGAATGTATTAAACGAGAAATTTCTGAAGAATTGGGCATAGAAATTGCCGTTGGAGAACATTTAATTACTATTGATCATACCTATACTCATTTACGAGTAACTTTAACAGTCCATCATTCTCAGCATTTAGCAGGTATTCCCCAAGCCATAGAATGTGATGAAATTCGCTGGGTGAGTTTAGATGAATTGGATAATTTTACCTTTCCAGAAGCGAATGGAGAAATTATCACAGCTTTGAGAAAATATCACAATAAAAATCTGCAAAGTTAGAGTCATAAACTCAAGAGTTATCAGGTGAAAATTTAGATGAGCTTTCGGAAGCACTTTTGGATTTTTCACAACCTGATAATTTGGTAATTTCGATAGAGAATCAAAGTTAAAATATTTTCTCACGCAAAGAGGAAAAGATATTTTTCATGAGTCGGTTTTAACCGACTTTTGCTTTTAGACAGGGAATTTATTCCCTGGCTGTCTTATATCTAGTATAATAGATAATGATTAGCGGTAAAAACTATGACTCAATTACTTGAAGAAGCCATTAAACAAATAAAGCAACTTCCTGAAACCGAACAAGATATAATTGCTAGACTCATCCTTAAAGCATTAGAAAATAATTTAGTTGAGGAAAGTTTATCTGTTATTGATGACAGTGATACTTGGACAGAAGAAGATCAAATTGATATTACATCTTTTTCTTTACAATATTCTGCTTCGATATTTCCAAAAAGTGAGGAAATAGCAAAGTGACATTTAATTCTGGTGATGTAGTATCTAATTGTATTAAATTATATTGCAATTTAGATAAAATCATTGACAGTGGCTTTTTTTTAGATTAAATATGTTATTGGAAATTTAATTATATAAAGATATGTCTAACGACGGCAGAGAAACAACTTTTACATTTAAACGGTTATCAAGTGAATTTAATAACCTTGAAGGGTATTATAATTTATATAATGATAGATTAGCTAGTCAATTAAAAGAACTAAATTTATTAGGAGGAGACCGAACAGCAGAAAATAAAGTTTATGATCAAGCAAAAATTTTCATCTACAAAAAATGGTCATTTACAGTTAGTTTTCTACAAATGTTAAATGCTTGGCAGTGGTTTTTTGCTGGCATATTGTTAGAAAGAAACTCTTATTTGACTACTCAAGCTATGCAAATGTATTATTATACTATTTTCTTTTCTTGTGGGTCTTTTTTATCTGCACATTTTAAAGGAAATTACACCCTAGCAGATATAAAAACACTAAAAGAAGCAAATATAAAAAATCAAAATAATGAAATTACTAAAAAAGTACGCAATGAAACATTAAGAGTATTAGAATTGATGGGTCAAGATACGGAAAGCTACT
Source organism: Aphanizomenon sp. CS-733/32 (assembly GCF_028330045.1). Taxonomy (NCBI): domain Bacteria; kingdom Bacillati; phylum Cyanobacteriota; class Cyanophyceae; order Nostocales; family Aphanizomenonaceae; genus Aphanizomenon; species Aphanizomenon sp. CS-733/32. Next base: position 138,055 of record NZ_JAQMSE010000200.1, on the reverse strand, counting down.
TATCATCAATTAATGATAATCAAAATATAGAAGAAATTATGGAATCAGCTAGAAGAGAAGTTTGGTTGGTTGATGATGAGACAGATGGCAATTATATTTATGTAGCCAAAAGAAACAAGAAAAAAGGGGGCGAGCATGAAGTAAGAGCAAAATGGTATTATGATGTTTTTAATGGCTGGGAGTCCAAGGTCAAAATTTTATATCCAGATGTTCGCTGCTTTAATGAGAATGAGGATGATAAGAAGTTTCATTCAGATAGGCGGAATATGTTTACTTATTCTATCCAAATGATGGCAGACGAGCTATGTAGTTTGGATGAAGATATAAGATTAACAAATGAACAGATAATTTGTTTATGGCAGCGAAAATCATCTGATTTAACTAATAGATATCCAGAAGCATTTTGGGCGCTGGAACATATAAAAGTTGTAGTTGATTTGCATACAAAACTATTAGAAGGATATAACAAAGATGATTCACCATATACTGAAGTACAAGAACATTTGTTAAAAAATCTTTGTGAACATCATAAAAGAACTGGTTTAGTTGAAGTGCTAAAGGTAGCAATGCCAACGATTTTGGAAAAAATAGGAATTTAATATGAAACACAATCTCAATTATTTCACTTCTCTAAAGAATATTACAATTATATTGGCGTTAATTGTATTTTCTAGTATTACAGGTTGTTCTTCAACTGATAGATGTGAGTTCCTACGAGATTATTCTGAAAAAAGAGCTTGCCAAGAGCATAATACAGTAGAAATCTGGACTAACTTAGTTTCATTTGGGTTTCTTGGATATGTCGGATACGTACTATTCACTAAACCAGCTTGGTTCTGTAGATTAATTTACTCTACTAAACAAAATCTAGATTCAAATCAACAGGCAAAAGAACCCATAATACAAGCACTTAATGAGCTTGTATTATTGACCGGAGGATACTTTGATGGCAAAAAGTATATTTATCAAGAAGTTCGACTTCAAGATAGGAAAAGAGTTATTGAATTATGTCAATTTATCTTAGAAAACGAAAATCCTCAAGAGAAATCAGAAGGATTAAATATTATAGCTACTGAACTAGAGAAAAAAGGAAAAGACTTAAAATCTATAGATGAATTACGTCAAGCTGCTGAATTTAATATCAACCTTGGACAATCAGTTAAACAACTATTAGAACAAGTGAAATCGTCACAATAAATCATAATGTTTTATTATGTATTATTTCTGGGTAATTTATGAGGAAATACTGAATAATTTCCTTAATATTAGCTGTGCAAACATAAAGTTCCTATTTGACCATAACCTATCACCTACATTTTACACAAAGACCAGATTCCAGATCATTAGTTTTCGCCAAACAACAAGAACATATTTGAAAATAATCTGTATGTCCTTCTAAAATTTCCCCCGGATTACAATCATCTTCATAACGAGCTAGTTTGACAATTTCTTCAATCAGATTTTGCCTCTCTTCTTGATCCAAATGATCAAAACAATGCTCACGTTTCAAAATTGTAATCACTTCATTTAACATATAACTTCCGCTATGATTTGACATACAATTTACTCCTATTGAAAAACTGAGAATATCACATTTATTGTATCATAGTACAAATATACTTGTAAATCCTGTAAACAATTTTTATGAATGTAATTTTAAATACCATATATACGGTTAACCTAGCGATGTCTATGGGTAAAGAACATTATCAAATCTTCCCAATATTTGGACATCGTTAAACCTGCATTTAGATCCCCGACTTCTCTGATAAATTATTATTAATTACCAAAGATTAAATTAAGAAGTCGGGGATCTTTGTCCTGAATTAAATCACCTTAGTAAACAGTAGGTTAGGTTGAATGAATAAAACCCAACACTATTAATTAAAACCCACGCTACTAACTTTAAGGTATATTAGATGAATAAAAACTGAGGTTAGGGTAATTTAAAATTGCCTCATCTTCAGTCATAATAGTTAAACTATGTTCTAAAGATTGACAAATAATTAAACGATCAAAAGGATCTTTATGTATCATTGGTAATTTAATCAACTGTTTAATAGTATTCTCCTTAATATCCAAAATTTTAATTAAATGATCACTTCTTTTTTGAGGAAGATAAATTTCTGGTGATTCAGGAAAACTTAGTTTACCTATTTGATATTTAATAACACATTCCCAAATAGAAACTACACTCAAGAATACCTGATTGTTAGAATTAATAATAGCTTGAGATTTATCCTCACTGAGACGAGGATCTTTACTAATTAACCAGAGAAAAATATGAGTATCTAAAATAATATTCATTATCCTGCAAATAATTCTAAAATCTCATCAGGTAAAGGTTCATTAAAATTGTCTGGAACTGTAAATTCACCCTTACACAAACCAAGAGGACGAGTTTTATTTTCTTGACGATAATTTTCTAAAATCTGTTCAATCTCTTCATTGGTTAAAATATGACTAGATGAAACAATAGATTGTGATTGTTCTGAATTTAAAAAAGTAACAATTACCTTTGTTTTATGAGGAATATCATCAGGTTTTTCCCGTAATCGAATTTCTCCTTGATCATAAATTCCTTCAATGCTTTTTAACATGATTTTTACTCCTTATTAGAGATCAGAAAGTTTTTTCACACTAAACCAATATTTTCCATTTTAGCATACCACAGGAATATTTAACCCTAAGTCTGATGCACCCTATCAAGTCAATTCAATCACCCTAAAGAATTTGTGATAAAAATTTCCTGGTTCTTTCTTCTTTGGGATTAGTAAAAAAGGTGTCGGGGGTAGAAGATTCAACTAACAAACCGCTATCCATTAATACAACTCTATCAGCAACTTCTCGCGCAAATCCGACTTCATGGGTAACAACTACCATTGTCATTCCGTCATTAGCCAGATTTCGCATTACGTCTAAAACTTCTCTTACCATTTCTGGATCTAAAGCTGATGTCGGTTCATCAAATAACATAATTTTCGGTTGCATTGCTAATGCACGTGCTATGGCTACTCGTTGTTGTTGTCCACCGGATAATTGTCCGGGATATTTTTGTGCTTGTGCTAAAATTCCCACTCTTTCTAATAATTGCATTGCTAATGCTTCTGCTTTAACTTTGGATATTTTGCGGACATATATTGGTGCTAAGGTGATATTTTGTAAAACTGTTAAATGGGGAAATAAGTTAAATTGTTGAAATACCATTCCCACTTCTCGCCGAATTGTTTCAATATTTCTTAAATCATGACTGAGGATAATTCCGTCAATGGTAATAATTCCTTGTTGATATTCTTCTAAGGCGTTAAATGTTCTAATAAAGGTTGATTTTCCTGAACCGGATGGTCCCATTAAAACAACGACTTCTCCCCGTTCTACGGTTAAACTGACACCTTGGAGGGCATGAAATTTACCATACCATTTGTGAACATCTTCAGCAATAATTATCGGGTTTGATTCTGTCATATATTCCTTTTGTGTAGTTTAAGATTTTAAAAATGTTGGGTTTCCTTGCGTCAACCCAACCTACGATGTTAATTGTTTTTCTAAGTTTTTAGCAGCTAAGGACATTGAATAACAAAATAGCCAATAAATCAAACCGATAAATAAATATACTTCTGCATATCTTCCTAAAAATTGCGGTTGTGCTAAGATAGAACGTGCCATTCCTGTTAACTCTACTAATCCTACTAATGATAAAAGAGAAGTATCTTTAAATAAACCAATAAATTGACCAACAATTGCGGGAATAACTGCGCGTAAGGCTTGGGGTAATATGACTAATATGAGTAATAAAGGTGTATTTAATCCTAGTGCTTTTCCGGCTTCTATTTGTCCTCTGGGAATTGCTTGTAGTCCTCCGCGCACGTTTTCAGCCATGTATGCTGCACTAAATAATATTAGTCCCACAATACCTCTGAGTAATCTATCTAAACGTAAATCTGCTGGTAAGAATAAGGGTAACATGACTTGGGCTAAAAATAGAATCCCAATTAATGGTAATCCTCTAACGATTTCAATATAAAGAATAGAAAACCACCGAACTACAGGTAAATTACTGGTTCTTCCTAATGCGAGTAAAACTCCTATGGGGAAGGAAAGGACAATACTAATTATTGCCATTAATAGGGTAAGTAATAACCCATTCCATAGGTTTGTAGATACAGGTTGTAATCCTAAACCACCACCAATTAACCAGATAATTAGGGGACAAGATAATAGCCAAGTTAGCGAAAGCCAAGGTGTAATGATTTGAGTAAATTTTTGACCAATTATCAAACCTGTAACTATTAAACCTGTAATTAATAATAACCATAAACGGCTTGTTAATGGTGTGGGTAAAATAAACAATAAAATCCCAATAACAGCATAAATTAGAGAATTGCGTTTTGTAAATATGGCTGTTTTGGTAAATGCACCCGCTGTAATTGCGGTTAACGTTGTAGATATTCCTAATACAACCCAAATTCGCCAATATAAACTTTGAGGAAATCTTCCTACTAAAAATAAGTGTAAATTAACTTGGATTACTTGCCATTGTGCTTTCGTAATTAACCAAATTGTCAATCCTTGAACTAACCAAAATAGAAATATAAGACAAACAACAGTGAGTAAACTATTGTACCAATTATTAAAGAGATTTTTTCTTAACCAAGTTAGTTTAATCATCATAGAAATGTCAATCTAAATTAAGGTAAAAATATGCGATTAAATGGTTGTTTTCGATAGCGACGATAAATATTGAAGTCTTTGTCTAGAGTGGCAATGGCAGAAATGTTTAATCTTTCAGAAATGGCAATAAGTGATAAATCGGTAAAATCTGCGGGTAAATCTTGATAAATTGTGTTAAGTTCTTGGATTCTTTGATAGTCTGATGGCAGTAAATGTTCGCATAAGAAAATTCTTATTGATAAAGCACATAAGAATTCGTTCTGCACTTTTGTATTTGGCGCAAGTAACCACATCACTTCTGTAACACAGGCAATTGTTGTGATGAGTTGACTAGTACAAGTGCTAAAAAAGCTAACAACTTGTTGGTGATACTTGTCTTTACGATCATAGAAGGCCACAAGAATTCCAGTATCAATTAAAATCAGGGGATAATTATTCATGAGTTCTTGTTTGATGTCTTGCTTGAATTCTGTCAGCGATCGCTTTTTTACGTACATCTCTATCTGACAAATCTCCTGATCCTTCTAGTAAGAATTGTGGATAACCACCCATTCGTTCTAAAACTGTTTTAGCCGAAGTTGGATAATTGTTAACAGGTGTTTCCAATGATGAGATAAATTGTAAGACAAGTGGGATTTGTTGATCACTAAGATTAGCGATCGCTTGTAAGAGTTCTTGGTGTAGATTGGTGGAGTACATGGTGATTAATTTATGTTCTGATGATTACAATTTTAGCAAATGGGACTCATAATTTAACGATTTATCTTTCCTTAATTTGCACAGAACGATTAAATAAATTCATAGTGAAAGAAATTATCAAACTCAAAGTCAGATAGGTGATCATAATTAACAACATTACTTCTACAGCTTTCCCAGTTTGGTTAAAAGTGGTAGAAGCTACGAAATAAATATCAGGATAACCGATAGCGATCGCTAAACTGGAATTTTTGGTTAAATTGAGATATTGACTGGTTAATGGGGGAATAATCACCCGCAAAGCTTGGGGAAAAATCACCAATCGCATTGCTAAACCTGGGTTTAACCCCAGAGATTTGGCTGCTTCTAGTTGTCCTTTCGGGACTGATTGAATCCCCCCCCGCACAATTTCCGCAATAAACGCACCTGTGTAAAAAGTTAACCCCAATAATAAACTAGAAAATTCTGGAGATAAGGTAAACCAAGGAAGTTGAATCCCGTTTTGGCTAAAGTTAACAAAACCCAATAAGGAAAGTTTATTTTCAGCTTTGGGAAAACTCAAGAAAACTGCAAAATACCAAAATAGCAATTGCAATAATAATGGAGTATTCCGAAAAACCTCTACATAAACCAGACTAATTTTCCTCACTAACCAATTATCTGATAATCTTGCAATTCCCGCAGTAATTCCCACAATTGTGGTGAGGAAAATTCCCATTATTGCTATTCTTAGAGAATTAACTAATCCCACTAATAAAGCATAATTATAAGCATCCGTTGGTTTGTAGTTAATGAGAGTTTCCCCAATATCAAAAGATGCTTGTTGCTTGAGAAAATTAAATCCAAATTGAATGCCTAATTGCTGTAAATTTCGTCTGACATTTCCCCAGAATATAACAACTATAACTACTGCTAAAAATACAAAAATTAGCTGGATAGCATTTTGCCAAAAGCGATAATCACGCCACAAAGGAGGTTTTGAATTGGTCATTAGTTAGTTGTCAGTTGTTAATAGTAATAACTTTCTTATGCTTCCTTAGCGGAAAGGTGGAGAATAGAGTAATCCTCCTTTTGAGGAAATTTGATTTTGTCCCCGGGGGAGATTTAGTTTTGTTTTTGCTCCCAAATTGCGATCATAAATTTCGCCATAGTTACCAACGTGCTTAATTATTTTGGCAGCAAAATCTTTTGTTAAACCAATTCCTTCACCCAGATTCCCTTCTGTTCCTAAAAAACGTTTAATATCGGGATCTTTACTATTAGCAAACCCTGCTAAATTTTGAGAATTAATTCCTAATTCTTCTGCTTTCACTAAAGCATAAACAGTCCATTTGACTATATCACTCCACTGAGTGTCACCCTTAGCAACTGCTGGCGCTAGAGGTTCAGAAGAAAGAACATCATCTAAAATGATATTATCGTCTGGTTTAGGTAGGGTTGTCCGTCGAGAAACCAGCGCAGAACGGTCTGTGGTGACAGCATCACAACGTCCTTCTGCGTAAGTAGCAAAGGTGATATTCACGTCTTCAAAAACAACGGGTTTATAAGTAATTCCCCGTTTTCGCATTTGGTCTGCTAAATTTTGTTCGGTGGTAGTTCCAGTTTGCACACAAATGGCTTTGTCTTTCAGGTCTTTGATAGATTTAATATTGCTATTTTTACGCACCATGACAGCTTGACCATCGTAAAATACCACAGGGGCAAAATCTAAACCCTGGGAAGTGGCACGGCTAAAAGTCCAGCTAGTATTGCGACTGAGAATATCTACCTCTCCAGATTGTAAAGCGGTAAATCGTTCTTTCGCGCTGAGATTGCGATATTCTACCGCATCTGGATTATCAAATACTGCTGCTGCAACCGCCCGACAAATATCAACGTCAATGCCGCTATATTTGCCGTCAGTGCCGACAAAACTAAATCCTGGTAGTTCCCCGCTAACTCCACAAATAAGCTGTCCACGACTTTTAATGCGATTCCAGAGAACGCGAGTAACTTGTCCTTGGGGGGTGGTGAGGGGATTTTGTGTATTGGGATTATTTTGTGGTTGATCATTACAGGCACTCAGAATTAAGATTAAAGGGGCGATCGCTAAAGGCATCCCTATTCCCTGTAAAATTGCAGATAATTTACTAAATTTCATCATTGTTTTTTTCCAAGAATCTTCTTTGGATGTTTCCATACAATTGAAACATTTATTGATACTCGTGGCAAATATATCTTCTTAGGAGTACCACTAACGGCGCTCCAGCTATTAAACTGGATTTCTGTAGATGAGATTTAATAACAAAAAACCTCTTAATTAAGAATATGCTAAATTTTCTCAACTCTCTCCTCGGTCGCCACCCAGAGCGAATCAAAGCAAATGTTGAAATTTATACTTGGCAAACTTGCCCCTACTGCATTCGCGCTAAAATGCTACTATCATGGAAAGGTGTTAATTTCACCGAATACAAAATTGACGGTGACGAAACAGCTAGAGCAAGTATGACAGAACGCGCCGACGGTCGCCGTAGCGTCCCCCAAATTTTTATTAATAATCAACATATTGGCGGTTGTGATGACCTGTATCAATTAGATGCAAAAGCTCAACTTGACCCTCTGTTATTTCAGGTGACAGGTGACAGGTGACAGGTGACAGGTGACAGGTTACAGGTTACAGGTTACAGGTTACAGACAAGAGAGAGAATTAATGACAACTGACAACTGACAACTGACAACTGACAATTCATGCTTGAACACCCAGAATATTTACAATATCGAAAGTGGATGAATCACGCTCTAGAATTGGCACGGGTGGCGGGTGATGCTGGTGAAGTTCCTGTGGGGGCTGTGATTGTTGATATGAATAATCAATTGGTTGCTGTGGGTGAAAATCGCAAAGAGCGAGATCAAGATCCGACTGCACACGCAGAAATTATGGCGATTCGGGCTGCTAGTCAAGTTTTACAAAGTTGGCGCTTGCATCAATGTACTTTATATGTCACTCTAGAACCCTGTCCGATGTGTGCCGGTGCGATAGTTCAGGCGCGATTAGGAAAATTGGTCTATGGTGTGGACGATACCAAAACTGGTGCTATTCGTACTGTTATTAACATCCCTGATCACCCAGCCTCTAATCACCGAGTGAAAGTGGTGGGGGGTATTCTAGAATCAGACTGTCGAGAACAATTACAAAATTGGTTTGCTACCCAACGTCAAAGAAAATAACAGACACAGATAAAACTGTCCAAATGGGAAAACACAAGTTACCCAAGAAAATATACGGTGGACATAATCAAGTTTGTGTCATCTTTTATTCACCAAAAAATCAGCCACCGTCATGATCAAATCATACCTTGCTTCTACTAACCGCCATTCTCAAACTAGAAATACGCCTGTAAATACATCGGCGCTTCCGAGTACCTCAAGGGTTTCGCCTTGGTTAATCCGTGTTGCTTATCTTCTGGGACACTACATGGTTTTGCCATCTTTCTTTGGGCGTATTCAGGTGACGGGAAGAGAAAATGTTCCTAAAAGTGGACCTGTGATTCTTGCACCTACCCATCGTTCCCGTTGGGATTCCCTGGTTTTGCCCTACGCTACTGGTCGTTGTGTGACGGGTAGAGATATGCGATTTATGGTAACGAGTAATGAATGTCAAGGGTTGCAAGGTTGGTTTGTGCTGCGAATGGGTGGTTTTCCTGTGAATATTGAACGTCCAGCGATCGCAACTCTCCGGCATACGGTAGAGTTAATGCAGCAGGGGGAAATGTTGGTTATTTATCCCGAAGGTGGTATTCATCGTGATGGTCAACTTCATCCCCTCAAGCCGGGAATCGCTCGTTTAGCTGTGAATGCTGAATCTACCTATCCAGGATTAGATATTAAGGTTATCCCTGTCGGTATCCACTACAGTGAACCCTATCCTAATTGGGGTGCTGATGTGAATGTTCATATTGGTGAACCTATCAAAGCCGCAGATTATATGAATGGAAATTTAAAACTAGAAGCCAAAAGGCTGACAGCGGATTTAACCCATAAATTAAAACAATTAAGTCATCAAGAAGTAGAAATTAGCGATCGCATTTTTGCAAAAATTCATAATTAAAATCAGGTAGGGGCGCTGGGCTTGCGCCCATTCATAAGTTACAATCAGGAAAATTCCTCCCCTAGTTCCCATTACTTACAGGTATTTAACAAATATAATCCGATTTCAGGAATTTTTTTCAGTTAATATGTAAAAGCTAAAACCTGTAGCCAAAATATTTGGTAGCCATATTACACAACTGTAGATATTTCCTGAAATAATTAAAGCATTAATAACCGCCTCAAATATTTTCATTAACCCCAGAATTACTAAAGTAACTGTAAAACTATTATATTTAATCCTTGGTTGCAAATTAATTCCTATAGCTGTACCCAAAAAAGCCAATACAGCGCAGGAAATAGGTAGGGTAAATCTTTTTTGAAGATTAACTTGTAATTTGATTAGATTCGGGATATCTCCTGCTTTTTTTGCAACTAACAATCGTTGATAAATTTGAAATATATTCATTTCTCTATGATCTAATTTTTCCCTATCTAGTTGAAATTGCCGAGATATACTAGAAAGATTAAGGCGAATTTCATCAAATTTAATTCCCTGACCATAGGAACCATCTGGATTAATTACGCTCTTGACACCATTATAAAAAAACCAATATTTGTTTCCTTCATTCCATTCAGCAAATTTAGATTTTATAATTACCTTCAAACCCCAATTATCTCTAATTAATAAGGTAACTTCTTGCATTTTTCCATCACTAAATCTCTCTGAGTAAAAGAAGTATTTAAGATAATTATCTTGATCAGATATTTGTTCAGAATTTCTGTTGGCTAATTCTTTATAAACAATGTGATGACTTTTAAGATCCCATCTATTTATATTCATCACTTCTTCTAAGGTAATAGCAGCTTTATAGTTAGAGATAGGGACAATACTCTCATTAACAATAAATAGGATTAATGAAAGAATAAGACTTATATGAATCGCTGGACAGATTAATTTATACAAACTTATTCCACAACTTTGTAAAGCAATAATTTCACTGGTAATTGATAATTTATTATAAACGAATATTGTGGTCATTAAAATAGCAATTGGTACAGCCAAAACAATAAACTCAGGTACTTTAAGAATGTGTAAATATATTAAAGTGCCGAAAGATATTTGTTCCGTCAGGAGAAAACTAAATTGCTCGAATGATATACCAATTGATTCCGCAACAACAGTAACAATAACGATGGTAAATAGTAAAATCGGGGTAATTTCTGAGATTAAATAGCGCTCTAGTAACGATATGTGAGGAAAAATATTTATTTTTTTCATTTATCATTTTGCTGGTTATGTAGTTGCAGCAGTTGACGATATTTTGATATACAGATATTAGTGATAAAAATTTTGTGGTGCGCTTATTAATCTTATTTTTGTTTTTCGTAAACTTGGTTGAAGTTATTTTTGGAAATGTTGGGTTTCGCTGTCGCTCTACCCAACCTACAACACCCAACCTACGACTTTAACTCCTGATAAAAGCAAGTGCTTGACTAGCTGCTGCTCGTACTTCAGCTTGACAGGTAGTATTTGCTTGACTGATACCAAATCTGTTTACACATTCCCCTGCTCCCTGCGTAGCTGCTGCATTGATCTCTCCGGAAGTTGTAGTTTTAGTAACTGTATAACTTGTTCCCAGTGAGGGAACACTAACAGTCAAAGTTTGAGGGGTAGTATTTCCGCCCCCTCCGCTAGATGTACCTGTAGATGTACCGCTAGATGTACCGCTAGATGTACCTGTACTGGGGGTATTACTTGATGTACCTCCACCACAGGAGGTAATCATTAAACCAATCAGTAGAAATCCGAACAGCCTATGAGTTGAAAAAATTCTTAACATAAAGTATTTTTAGATAGATCTACTTATCCCACTCTAAATCTAAAAATCTCAACTCCTGTCTAAGTAATGATTGTCTTGTGACTGTTTTATGATTAACTTGGAGGTTGTTGAGAAAGTTTTTGATTGTAATATTAGACACTTGTTAATTACTCAATATGCTTCTTTCAAAGGGATTTAGAGGCATATAAGATTTGTTGATACATGATGAGAGACTTTTTATGAGAGAATAAATACAGTCAGTAATAATATGTTTTTAGGTGATGAGAAGCCCTAATAATGGTCAAAAAAAGAAAAGAATTACCGTGACAGCCTCTTGTCAATGTATAAAGAAGGCCGAACTGGCTTTAATTAGACTAGGATTTGAATCAAAATCCAATTTTGCTAAACATCATTTATCTAGAACAACAGTTACCAAATTTTTTCAGGGTCAACCAATTTCAATTGACTCCTTGAAAAGGATATGCAGAGAGTTAGAATTGAATTGGGAAGATTGTTTACCAACAGAAGAAATAATTAATAATAACCAAGAGAAAAAGACAAGAGAAAATAACAATTATTCCAATTACCAATTACCAATTACCAATTACCAATTATAGCATTTCCTAGTCTAATGAAGTACAAAACTATCTGCGTTTGTCAGCATCCATCTGCGTTTAATTATTATTGCTTGTACTTCACTAAAATGGGAATTAATATACCAGTTAGCGATTCCAATTACGAATTATTTATTACCTACTCCAATTACCAATTCCCAGTTATTAAGTTTGCCGACATCTAGGGCAGCGTAGTCAATAACTTGTAATTGCCAGTTGCCTTGTGCGGGGAGGGAAAGTAATTGTTTAAGGGCAGGATGCGATCGCACTGTGTAAGTATTTTGTAATTGATTACGACGACCTAATGTGCGACTTTGTAGTAAAATTCGCTGATTATTAGGAGCAATTAAATAAACTTCTAAATCTCCTAAAAAATCATGGGTGATATTCACGGTAACTTGGATATCTGTGACATTGACAGATTCATTAATAGCGATCGCACTTTTAATTCCCTGTTTGTTATCATCAGGAATATTCACAACTTGAGTATTTTTTACCTGTATTTGTTTATTAGTAATTTTGGCAACTAAACTCATTTGCTGTGCTAGTCTCACAGCCTTAGCTGCATTGACTTTGCCATAACCAAACCATTGACTATGACCATTACTATCATAAGTACCCCCACGCACACCCAACTGAAGATCAGGGTTATTATCCACAATTTTATCAGCCGTATCTTGCAGAATCCGTTTAACTTGTTGAGCCGTTAAATCGGGATTAGCTGATAATACCAAAGCCGCTACTCCTGCCACTATCGGAGTAGCACTAGAAGTACCACCAAAGTTTTTAGTAAAATTTCCAGCATCATAACCAGCCGCACCTATTTGATCTGTTGTAAATACTCCCAATCCAAATAGAGAAGAAACAATTGCCGGTTGTGTATACACAAAACCAGTTTCTTGAAACCACATTCCTGGGGGAGCATTATTACTAGGAGCGCAAACAGAAACATTACCTCCCCAATTACTATAAGCAGCCTTTTTATTCAAACTAGTAGATGCAGATACAGTAATTACATCAGGATGAACAGCAAAACCGCTCAACCAATTTGTCTTCCCTTGGACAATATTTTTCGGCCAATTCTGTTCATTTACGGTCCCATTAATCGGACGATTAGCATTTCCTGCTGCAAAAACAATCACACATCCTTTTCCCTTGCGTCCATTGGTAGCAGCCCGGTTAATAGCCGCTTTTTGCCGAATAGAAAGGGGGAAATAAACAGCAGAAGCTCCCCAACTACAAGAAATTACACTCGCGCCTTTTTCTACCGCCCAATCAAAAATATCCTCAATTGATTGATCATCTAAAAAACCAGTAGTGCGAATGGGCATCATTGCACAGCCAGGAGCAACTCCCACAATTCCTGAACCATTTTCTTCAGCTACAGCTAATCCTGCACAAGCAGTCCCATGACTAGTTTCTTTTTCTCCAGGTAAGGGTAAAAAATCATTTTCTTTTAGATCTCTAGGAGCAATAATTTTACCTGTACCTTGAAAATCTGGATGTTTTAAATCAAAGGAATCATCTACTACAGCCACCACTATAGAACGCACACCACGAGTAGTATCCCAAGCTTGTTCTACGGAGATATGCGAACCAGCTACCAATTGATTACCACTATTATGATTGAGATACCATTGCTGGGAATAAAGAGAATCTTTGGGTTTATAATGGGGTTCTTGTTGAATGATAATATTTGGTTCAGCCGCTAAAATTTCTGGCAGTGTTTGTAAATAATTGGTAATTTTAACGGGATTTTGCGTGGCTTGTTTACTAACAAGAAAGACGAAGGTATTTGGGATGCCAACTACTGGTTGATCTTGAACTAAATTCAATGTACTGGTAATAGTATTAATTTTAGTATTATCTACCCAAGTAGCAAATTGAATGGTAATTTGGTCACTGAGATAAACAAAAGTTCCCGGATTATTTTCTAGTGTATAAACATGACTCACAAAATCTACATTTTCATCAGCACGGAGTTGAGACATGACTGCATCTAGCTGATTAGGAAAAACCGTATATAGTTCTAGCTTTGCTTGAGGAATGCTCCGCCGCCATACGCTACCAGGGATCTGTGTTAATTTTTCATGGGGAAAATTGGCATTAGGACGGATAGTGAAACGATACAGCGTTTTCTCTAGCGTTAACTCTTCACCACCCCGTTGTAAGGTTAGTGACTCGCCGTTATTTGCTACATCTGATTCAGGAAAATCCGCAGGATTAATATTATCACTCATAGGAATTGGAGATTGGTGGAATTAGACAAATTGAAAAAACCTTGATTTGTAGATTGGTTTGTGGAAAGTTTATGTATCCCTGCGGGACACTGCGTGAACGCACAGCAATGGGACAAAATCCAACGCATTTGTTGGGTTTCCTTGCGTCAATCCAACCTACAAAAAATGGCGAATGTATTGTGAATATATTCTATTTTGCGGTGATTTGTAATTCAATTCGTTGTCCGAGTACCGCTAGAGTCCGTTCCATTGTAGATAATTTGGTTGTATGGTGGGGATCTAGGATACGTCTGACTTCCTTTTCATGGATATTGAGAGTAGACGCAAGCTGGACTTTGCTAATACCTTTTTCACGCATTGCTAGATATAGTGCGGCTTTTATTGCTGTCTGCGCTGGTACGGCTACTAAATACTCTTGATTTTTGAGTTGTGATGGTTGGGGGATTTCTAGCTTATCATCAATCCTGAGAGCGTTAGCTGCGCTCGCCGAAGGCATCGCTTCTTCTAAACAATCAGCAGCTTCATGAAGTGCTTCTTCCCACGAATTACCTTGAGTAATAGCTTCTGGTAAATCCCGAAATGTCACCACAAATCCACCATCTTTTTCATCAGCAGTCAGCATGGCTGGATATACAAATTGAGTCATAATAATCCCAGTGTTAAATTTGTTTGTCTGAATCAGAATTTGAGGATTCGCAGGATATTCTTTGGTGATGATGTAGCCAAAGAACAGAAAATAGGATAATACGGCTTATGTGAATTAAATGCGGAAACCCTTGTAATACCGTTGATGATTCTGGAATTATCGTTCTAGAGAACTCTGGAAACCCTAATAAAACCACAATATTTTTAACTCACATAAGGCGTATAATATAAATTCAATCACTTAGATATTTTAATCTAATATGAGTATTAATTTATTAATCGAAAAAATTACAGAACAAATGCAGGAAGAAGCAGAAATGCAAATCCGCAACCAGAAAAAATCTGTTGATTACAACACAATTGAATACCCTATTGAAGTTATAGTTCAAAAATATCTCATTGGTCTTCATGATGATTCTAATGAATTATTTATTCCAGATTACCAAAGAGCAATGATTTGGGATATCAAAAGACAATCTAAATTTATTGAGTCTATTCTACTAGGTTTACCTATTCCTTATATTTATGTTGCAGATACTTCAGGGGAAGAAACAGACGAAAATTCGTTAAATACAAAGGATTTAGCTCGTTTAGAACTTATAGATGGAACACAACGAATTCGTACTTTAGCAAATTTTCTTAATAATGAATTACAACTACAAAATCTAGAAAAGCTAAATAAGCTGGAAGGGTTTCGATTTTCCAATCTACCTATTGCACGTCAAAGACGCTTCCAGCGAACAACCATAAGAATGATTCAATTAACAGAAGATGCTGATGAAGAAACTCGTAGAGATTTATTTGAAAGAATTAATACTGGTAGCGTTGAATTAAACCCAATGGAAAAACGCCGAGGTATTAGGAGAGGTGCGTTTCTTAATGTAATAGATGAATTAGCAAAGTATGAAAAATTCGTCCGTCTTTGTAATTTTACACAACCGTCAATATAATTGAACTGAATTTTATTAAGTTTAAGAGACTATAAGTAGAGTAACGTAAATAATTAAAGGTTTGTAGTAAGGTCTTTAGACCTGAAAGTAGGGCTAAAGCCCTTACTACGAGCCAATTTCAGAATCTGTTAACTTACTTAACATAGTTCTATTTATTTTTGTCTACCTACTTACTATCATAAATAGGAGTTATGCAAGTGTCACACTAAAAATTTGTTATAGGGTGCGTCAGACTGTATAAATCCTGTAAATAAACAGATTGTTGATATCTTACGCACTCTACCAATATGCCAGTTGCGTAAGTCCTGATAAATTAGACACACCATGAATTAATCTCTTTCTTCTTGCTTAACATTTTCCAACGTCGGTTGTAATACTACCAAATGTAAATTATATCTAGTATCTGCTTGTAAATAACGTTGTTGTAGTGGTTGCCATTCTTGCCATAATTGATAACGATTTGCGGCTAATAGCGTCGTTAACCCACGTAATTGAGTATCCAGTTCTGATTTGAAGATATTCTCTAACCATTCATGTAAAACCATAGTATCTTGGATCATTCCCAAGATTTCCTGGATATTTTTAATATCATGAAGATGTGCAGAAAAAGACTCACCATATAATTCAGTAAATAATTCCATTTGGTAGCGGAGACGTTTGGCTTGTTTTCGCAAATCATGGAGAATTTTACCTTCTGTTTTTAGATGTTCTTCTAATTGGTTGGGTGTCCATTTTGTTTGGACTACTATTTTTGACTCGACAATTTTAGTACCGATTAGCCATCCTGGATGTAAGCAAAATTCACTCACTTCTGGTGAGAGTAAATCTGGTAATATGTGAGAAATTGGTACAGACGAGAAACTTCGATAACTAGGATTTTTTAACCAATTTTCAGCTTCATTTTTAAAAGATTGATAAATTTGATCTTTAAATGTTTTGTGAACATGAGAAACCGCGACTTCTCGCTGTTTATGCAATTCTGTAAAAGCTGTTTCTAGAGATTTTTGTTCTTGTTCAAGTAAATGCGGTTTGTAATTCTTTTCCAGAATTTCTGCCAGGACATCTAAATCTCGGAGACTACCTAAAATTCTCGCAAGTTTACCAATATTTTTATCACTAACTGATTTTGGTAAAAATAAATATCTCTCAAATCTACTCACAGCAGTTCGTAACCGTCGCATTCCCACTCGCATTTGGTGTACTGCTTCTGGATCTTCATCTTTTTTAACTGCTTTTTCCCATTTTATGGTTTTTGTAAAGTGGGTTTCAACGGCTTGGTGTGCAGTTTCACCGAGGGTTTTAATTGGTGTTGCTGAGGAGATTTTCATTGTCAGAATCAGGATGTCCAGGATTAAAGGATGAACAGGATGAAACCAGGAATT
Source organism: Aphanizomenon sp. CS-733/32 (assembly GCF_028330045.1). NCBI lineage: Bacteria > Bacillati > Cyanobacteriota > Cyanophyceae > Nostocales > Aphanizomenonaceae > Aphanizomenon > Aphanizomenon sp. CS-733/32. Next base: position 120,969 of record NZ_JAQMSE010000200.1, on the reverse strand, counting down.
TTATTAGCAATTACCAGCTTCAAGTAGATAATTCACAACTTGAATTAATACTTAATTGTTATTTAAAGATTAGTGGAAATAGCTTGTACGGGACAGGTAGGAACACATTGTTCACAGACTATGCAGCGCGATCGCACAAAGGTGAGTTTATATGTCTCTGGATTAATAGCTAGGGCTTCAGTGGGACACACCCCCGTACATAAACCACAGTGAACGCATACATCCTCATCAATGACTATTTCACCTAAACCCAGGGAAACATGAATATGTTGCGATCGCATCCATTCAATTGCTGCATCCAACTGATCAATGTCTCCCAATAATTCTACCACCAGTTTACCAATTTGATTCGGGGCAACTTGGGCGCGGATAATATTCGCAGCGACATTAAAATCCTTTGCTAGTCGGTAGGTAACAGGCATTTGAATCGCTCGTTTGGGAAAAGTCAGGGTAACTCTTTTTTTCATTATGTGAGAAAACAGTAAAATGAACTAAGTTAATAAGTCTTAATAAATTGATTATGAGTACCGAAGCCCCTGCAAATTCTAGTAATCGCATCAAAAACTTCTTAATTGCCATTGTAGCGATCGCTTTGGGAGTTGCCCTCTTCCTGGGACTTAAAACTGATTCTACCTCAGTTTCTCTGGCGGAATTGGGTAAAACTGCTATTCCCTTAGAAGTAGCCCTCAGCAATGGAAAACCTTCTCTCGTCGAGTTTTACGCCGATTGGTGTACAGTTTGCCAGAAAATGACACCCGACATGGCCAAACTCAGAGAAAAGTACAATAACAGCCTGAATTTTGTGATGTTGAATGTTGATAATACCAAATGGTTGCCAGAAATGCTCAAATATCGGGTAGACGGCATTCCTCACTTTGTATTTTTAGGTAAACAAGGGGAAACCATCGCCGAAACCATTGGTGATATCCCCCGCACCATTATGGCTAGTAACTTAGAAGCTTTAATTGCCGGTTCTACCCTTCCCCACATTCAAGGTAATGGTAAAACCTCGCAATTTTCCGCACAAGTCGCCACAGATAGCAATCAAGATGATCCTCGCAGTCACGGTAGCCAAGTTGTAAATTAGATGATTGGGGATTGGGGATGGGTATTATTTAATTATTTTATTTGCATAAAAAAGCATCAAATTTTTGGTTTTGGTAAATGAAATTATGAATTTATTTCACGCAGAGACGCAGAGGCGCAAAGAGTAAGAGTTTGAGAAATGCAATTTTTTACTTACAATCATAACTCTATTCCTTGATAAATTGCTTTTACAATATAAGGTCTGGCATTTTGAACTTCTACTAGATCAACTTCAAAAGGATGTCCTTCATCTATAGCAGCCCACGCTTTAAAATAATCTTTTTCTGGTAAACCCCAAACAGCTAAATCAATATCAGAACGCCAACTCATTTGTTGATGATCCAATAAAGAACCGAATAAGACAACTTTTTCTGCACCAAATTTTTCTTTCAATATTTTGGCACATTGTTGAGCAATTTTTAAACCTTGTTTTTGGCGTTCTTGCATAGCGACTAGAAACTGAGGACGATTTTTTCTAGCTTCTAAAATCTCTTGGATAATCCGTTGTTTAGTAGCTTCATTAATGAGACTCATAGTTGCTCAAATATGGGAATTTTCTCAAATAATTATAACTCGACTTCCGGGAAAATTGCTCTATTAGACATTACTCAAAGTAAGATAGTGTATGATTGTCTTTTTTCTCAAAATTTACTATGGCTACAATTAACGACAACTACCTGAAACTCAAAGCTGGTTATCTGTTTCCAGAAATTGCGCGACGGGTAAATGCCTTTGCACAAGCTAATCCCGATGCTAAAATTATTCGCTTGGGAATTGGTGATGTCACCGAACCCTTACCAGAAGCTTGTCGCACAGCCATGATTAAAGCTGTAGAAGATATGGGCGATCGCTCATCTTTTAAAGGATATGGTCCAGAACAGGGTTATGCTTGGTTAAGGGAGAAAATTGCCACCCATGACTTCCAAGCCAGGGGTGCAGCCATAGAAGCCGATGAGATATTCATTTCCGACGGTTCTAAGTGCGATTCTGGCAACATTCTCGATATTTTTGGCAAAAATAACATTATCGCCGTTACAGACCCCGTATACCCCGTTTACGTAGATACCAACGTTATGGCGGGTAACACGGGAGACGCAAATGAAAAAGGTGAATATGGTGGTTTAGTTTATTTACCTGTCACCGCTGAAAATAATTTCACCGCCGAAATTCCTAGTCAAAAAGTTGATTTAATTTATCTTTGCTTTCCTAATAATCCCACAGGTGCAACTGCAACCAAAGAACATTTACAAGCCTGGGTAAATTATGCCAAAGCTAACGGTTCAATTATCTTTTTTGATGCCGCTTACGAAGCATTTATTACCGATCCTACCTTACCTCATTCTATTTTTGAAATCGAAGGTGCGAGGGATTGTGCGATTGAATTTCGTTCTTTCTCCAAAAACGCCGGGTTTACCGGGACTCGTTGCGCTTTAACTGTTGTTCCCAAAAACCTCACAGCTAAGGCTGCTGACGGTTCTAATGTTGAACTTTGGAAACTCTGGAATCGTCGTCAATCTACCAAATTTAACGGCGTTTCTTATATTATTCAACGTGGTGCAGAAGCGGTTTATTCAGAAGCAGGACAAGCACAAATCAAAGCTTTGGTAAACTTCTATTTAGACAATGCTAAAATCATTCGTGAAGAACTGACAAACGCTGGTTTAAATGTTTATGGTGGCGTAAATGCTCCTTACGTATGGGTGCAAACTCCTCATGGTTTATCTAGTTGGGAATTTTTCGATAAATTATTAGAAACTGTGAATGTAGTAGGAACTCCCGGTTCTGGTTTTGGTGCTGCGGGTGAGGGTTATTTCCGCATTTCTGCCTTTAATAGTCGGGAAAATGTGGAAGAAGCCATGAAGCGAATCACCGCTAAGTTTAAGGTGTAATTCAAGTTTAATAATTTGTGGTGGGTCATTGGTGTCAACTTAACGTAAAACGGGCGGTTAGAAACCGCGTCTACACAGGCAAAACCCACCTGCGTGGGTTTCAAATCCTTGATTTTTCCTTAGTCCGCGCAGGCGGACTTTGTTTGTATAGCCGCGAATTCCATTCGCCAGGGCTTAAGTTGACACTTTTGTGAAATGAAACTTTCCCTGTCATTTACAATCCGTAGAAGTCCTCATTTAAAATTTGCTCAATCGAAAAAGGAAAGGTGATAGGATATTCACTTTCTTTCGGTATCCGCAACCCAAACTTGGCAAATTTACCTTCTTTAATTGCTAACTTACGAGCATCGGGATAAGCTTTTTCTATAGCTTCAACCAAGAAATTTTTAAGAGAGGGAGTATCGGCTAAATTATCCAGAACCCGCTGACGATGTTCCACAACTGAACTGTACCAACTTCCCTTCATCGAATCAGGTGCATCATGTTGAATCTTTAACTTGAGTAAATGAGCCAATAAAATTTTGAGATTACTTCTGAGCGTATTCTTCTCCGATTTACCCAAATCAACTAACTCCTCAATCAAATGCTGAATATCTAGGGACTCAAATTCATGATTCTGTAACTGCTGAATTGTTTGCTCAATCCATAATTGCAAATCGCTATCATATAGGGTGTTAGACATCTTTTTAGATTTACTCCCAGTGCAAATTTTGATTTAGTGAAGTAAGAAAATTAAGCCATCAAACTCTTCTCTTTTCCCTGTTCCCTTGTCTCAAGCAATATCTCAAGCAATAATTTATCTGACACCTACTGGATTTAAGATGCGACAAGTTGATGTAATTCATGGGGAGTCAGATGAGAATGAACAACTTCACCATCACGAAACCAAACAATCCGTTTAGTTTGTCGCGCCACTTCTGATTCATGGGTGACGATAACAACAGTAATACCACTGCTATTAAGTTCACTAAACAAGTCTAATACTTCTTGGGTGGTATGAGAATCAAGTGCGCCGGTGGGTTCGTCTGCGAGGAGAACAACGGGATTGTTGACAATAGCACGAGCGATCGCTACTCTTTGTTGTTGTCCCCCTGATAATTGGGTAGGTTTGTTATTGAGACGTTTCTCTAAGCCAACTTTGATTAATGCGGATATCGCCCGCTCTTTCCTTTCCCCCGGTTTAACACCAGCATACACCATTGGCAGCATGACATTTTCTAAAGCTGTTAATTGATTTAATAAATGGAATTGTTGAAAGACAAAACCGAGTTTTTTATTGCGAATATGCGCCAATTCCGTATCATCCATTTGCGCGACATTCAAGTTATCTAAATAATAATTTCCACTACTAGGACGATCTAAACAACCGATAATATTCATGGCTGTAGATTTACCCGAACCAGAAGGCCCCATAATCGAACAATATTCACCCTGTTTAATCACCAAATTCACACGATTCAGTGCTTTAACTTCTATTTCCCCAATTCCATAAACTTTGAAAATATCCTCTAACCGAATAATTGCTAATTCTGGTGCAGCATCGGGAATATTTGCATCATGAAAAGTCAGGGTATTAGCCATAAAAATTTATCCTGTTGTGTGATTAAGATCCCCGACTTCTTATTGTATCTTATGAATAAATGAGAATTGATATCAGAGGTCGGGGATCTGGAAATTACCAATTATGCCGTTCTTAATGCTACCATTGGATCAAGTTGAGCCGCACGACGGGCAGGAACGACACCAAAAAATAAACCAATCCCACCAGAAACACTAGCGGCTAATATGACTGCATTTGGTGAAATTGCCGCTTGTAAAGGGGTAATAATACTTACTAAAATGATGCTACCACCGCCTAAAGCTATGCCGATTAAACCGCCGACTACTGATAAAATCACGGCTTCAATCATGAATTGTAAAAGGATGTCTTGTTGAGTTGCACCAATAGCTTTACGGAGTCCAATTTCTTGGGTACGTTCGGTGACAGAAACGAGCATTATATTCATAATCCCAATCCCACCCACAAATAGGGAAATACTAGCGATCGCCGCTAACATTAGTGTCAATCCGCTGGTAATTGTATTGGTAATTTCCAAAATATTTTTTTGGCTTTGAATAGTAAAATCATCTTCACGGACAATTTTGTGCCGGCGACGGAGTAAGTTTGTCATTTGAAATTCTGCGGCAGAGATGCTATTTTCATCTTGAGCAGATACAGAAATTAAAGAAACATTAATACCAAAAGGGGATGTTCTCCCCACCAAGCGACTAAACATGGTATTAATAGGAATAAAAACCGTATCATCACTGTTACTTCCAAAGGATGAACCTTTAGCTACTGTTAAGCCAATCACCTCAAAAGTAGTATTTTGAATGCGGATTTTTTGCCCAATAGGATTTTGATTATCAAATAGTTTGTTAGCTAAATCTGGAGCTAATACGGCTACTCTTTTATTCCGTTTCAGATCAAAGTCATTAAAAAACCTACCTTCTTTGATTTCAAAACTACGAACTGTTGTATAATTAGGGGTAGTACCAATCACTGTACTAGTTGTACTTTTATTTCTATAGGTGATTGTGCTTCTGTTATTAATTTCTGGGGCAACTTCTTTAACGGCACGGACTTGTTTAGCGATCGCCTTCGCATCTTGTAAAACTAAAGTTCTCGGCATTGTTGTCACCCTTCCCCGGCTTCCTGGACTCCCAGGGATAATAAATAAGGTATTGGGACCCAATGATGCAAATTGTTTAGTTGCCAGTGTTTGTGCGCCTTCGCCAATGCCAATCATGGCAATTACCGAAGCATTACCAATAATAATTCCTAACATGGTTAAACTACTTCGCAACTTATTAGCTAATAAGGTAGTAGTCGCCATTTTCACACTTTCTAAAATGTCCATATTTTGTGTTTAATTATGATTTTATTTGTCCGGTTCTTTATTTCCTTTACCTTTGGTTTTAGGCAGATCAATAAATATGCGATCGCCTGCTTTTAAGCCTTCTAAAACCTGAATTCGGTTATCAATATTTGCCCCAATTGTGACTAACTTAAATTGGGGTTTATTTTTTTCACCCAATAACCACACACCAGTTTTTCCCTTTTGAGTAACAATTAACTCTTGAGGTATTAACAGCGCATTTTGGATATTATTACCAATAAATGTCACTTCACTGACATTCATTCCCGAACGCAGTTTATTTGCTGTCTCATCAATAGCTACCCGCACCTGGAAAGATGTGACATTTTGCTCAACCACCGCTTCAGGAGCAATCAACCGCACTCGTCCCTGAAAAACTTCATCAGGATAAGCATCAATCGCAATTTCCACTTTTTGTCCCTGTTTAATTTGGGGAATATCCACTTCAGGAACTTTAGCCAGCACTTCTAAACCTTTAGCTAAAGCAACTATAGAAGTAGATGTCGCTGAAGCATCATCTGAAGCGGAAATAGCCGGACTCACATAAGCCCCTACTGTCGCATATCTTTGAGTCACAATTCCCGAAAAAGGAGCGCGAATAATGGTATCTTCCAGTTGCACCTGTTGTTGTTTTAACTGAGCCTCAGCACTAGCTACTGCTGCTCTTAATTTAGCAATTTCTTGGGGACGATTGCCATTTTCTAATTTTCGTAATCCTTCCTTTTCTTGATTAACTATTGCTGCTTGCTTTTGAATATCTTGGTTGCGGTTGCCCACTTTTAGTAAAGATAATCGGCGTTGTGCTTCTTCTAAATTAGCTTTAGCTTTACTATTTTCACTCACATATTGTTCTAAACTATCTTGGGAAATAGCCCCATCTTTAGCTAGATCTTGATAACGTTTGACTCTCGATTGGGTAAGTACCACAGAAGCTTTTGCCGAGTCAACTTGAGCCTGTGCTTGTTGAATTTCCTGTAACCGATTCCCATCTCTAATAATCGCCAATTGTGCCTGTGCTTGGTCTACACGGGCTTTGGCTTGGGCAATTTCTTCGGGACGACTGCCGGCTTCGCTATCTGCTAATTGTGCTTTTGCTTGGTCTAAATTAGCTTTGTATTGGAGAATTCGCATTTTAATTTCCGAATTATCCATGCGAGCAATTATTTGTCCTTGCTTGACAGTATCTCCCTGTTCAACATTTAAACCTGCTAACAATCCTGGACTTTTAGGACTAATATTCACACTTTGAACTGGTTGAACTTTGCCACTAGCAGTAATGCGGACAGTTACACTTTTTGCTTCTACCGGAACAGTTAATTTACTAATATCTAGGGGTTTATTTCTTTGCTGAATGGTTTTGATTGTAACTGTTGTTCCCACAATTAAGAAACCACCAGCGATTAAACCCATTAACCACCGCCATGGATATTTAACTTTTTTGCCAATTAGGGGAATTTCTATGTAAAAAGTCATGATCAAAAAAGGTTAGGAATAGAAGTTAGCAAGAATCTTTTATGGTTGAGAATCTATGATAATCATTTAATTCATCAATGTGATTGGGTGAATTTTCAGTTTGTATAGTTTTCTATCTCCGTCCTAGCTATATTAACACATTTTCCTTTGATTCGTGATCACGACTTATTTCCTATTTATTTAGATCATTTAGATCCCCGACCTCTTTGAGAAGTCGGGGATCTGGTATTTTGTTATTAACGGTTTTTTAATTCATTAAGTTTATAAACTAATAAACTTTCTTGTTTACTATCTTCTAATTTCTGGGCTATGGAAATAGCTTGTGTATATAAATCCTTAGCTTTGGTAAAGTTGCCCATTTTCTCATAAATTTCCCCGGAGACAAATAAATATTTTAGAGCTTCTGCGGGATTGTTAATAGAATCAGTCAGTTTCACCCGATTTTCTAATAGTTTCAAAGCTAAATCGTAACGACCTAATGCAGTATTGGCTGTGACTAAACCATCAATTGCTCGTAATTGATTGGCACGTTCAAAACTCTTTTTCGCTAACTGCATTGCCAAACTATAACTACCAATAGTCTTTTGATAATCCCCCATCGCTAAATAAGCATCACCAAGATTATTTAGGGTATTAGCTTCACCAACAGTATCACCAATTTGGCGGCGAAAAGTTAAGGCATATTCGCCAATTTTAACGGCTTTATCGTAATCACCTGTGCGGATAGCAACCAAGCTCAAATTACTTAAAGATAGCCCTTGCCCTTCCAGGTTAGTCACATTACGAGCCACGACTAAAGCATCTTCTAGAGTTTCTTGGGCGGCAATATTTTCGCCTTTTTGGAGAAACAAGGTAGCTAGATTATTTAGGGCAAAAATTTGATTTTGAAAATCTTGATTATCACGGGAAATTGCTAACTGTCGGCGAATGGCATCTTCGGCATTATTGATATCATTTAATTGCAGATAGGTATTAGCTAATAAATCATAAGTTAAACCTTGGGCTTTTAAATCACCTAATGAGTGATAAATTTCCAAAGCTGCTAGGGATAATTTTAGAGTTTTTTGGGGAAATCCTTGAAATAATTGCTGTCTACCTTGTCTGAGTAATTTATCAGCTACATTGCGTGATGATTTATTTGCGGGATTATTTAAAGGACGATGAATTTGTTGGGTAATATCAATTGCTTTTACACCTGTAGTTGTCAATAAACAGGTGAGTAGTACCGTATAAAAAGTCAAAAATGGTAATTTTAAGAAATTGCTGATATTAATTAGATTTCCTGATAGTAAATGCCGTTGTTTCATAATCTCTAACCGGGAAATTCCGGCTGTAAATAGATGGTATAAGGAACTTCCAAGAAAAAAATTACCCCAATAAATGAACAAAAGAACCACAGAGGCACAGAGAACACAGAGAGAGAAGAAATAGAGAGAGTTTTTGCGTTAGTTTTGGGACATATTTTTATTTGGAAGTCTCTAAGACAAGTTTTGTCTGAGCAAGCCAAGAACTAATGAGAGGGATTTTTTCTATGGTTCTGTGCCGTAAATGGGCGACTGTGATTATTATAGCTAAAGTTAGGACGAAGTCCCAGGTTCACCTAAGTAAATAGCCCGAATATCAGCAGGTAATTTATCTTCTAGCATCTGATAACCTTCTTGGAGAGAACTTGCGACTTCCGCAGGGGAAATTTGTTCTCCTTCAGCTTGCAAATAGGCAGCAATTCTGGTTTCACTCCAGTGGAAGGTTTGCGCCATTAAGACGATTAATCGTAATATTGGTGGTAGTTGATCTAATGCCTGTTCTACATAGCACCATAGCGGTGGTGATGTATCTTTAAGGGAATAATGAATAGCTTCTGTAGGTGGAAGCTTAATCTCGTTAATATGGAATGCGGTGATGTTAATTAACCAATTTTGTAAGGTTAAGGATTCCGTCTCTGTGGATGCTTGATTTAAGTCCAGTCCCCCTAATTCATAATAGATATTTCGCCAGATGAGAGCAAATAAATAATCAGCTTGCACAGGCGATCGCGCCGAATGCCGAATTAAGGTGTAAACTATGGGACTATAACGGCAAAAAATCACCGTAAAATACTTGCCATAATCAGGATATCGCTGAAATAAACTCAGTAGTTCTTGATCACTGTGATGAAATAGCGACTTCACCAATGGGTGATTAGCTTCGGGAAAGTGAGGAATTTGCACAATCTCTGAACTAGATAACTGTTAAAATATACTAGGGAATGGTGATGCGACGGTTAATAATATCCGAAAGTCAGTAAGTTTGTAAAGTCAGACCACTAGACTATTGATAAACTAGCAACAAAGACTTAATGTTAGTCTTAACTGACAATACTCAAAGCCCCTCCTTTATTGTGATTCTGTTTGTTCATGGTTATAGAAGCTAGTTCCATAATGTTCCTGCTCAGTCCACTCACTTTCGGCTCGTTCTTACCTTCCCTGCCCTTGGATAGCCTATTCTCCACCCAGGGGATTATGATTATGTTATTGGCAGCTTACGCTGGCGCTATGTGGATGTTCCTCAGCAGCGCCCCTAAAGTTTATACTGTCATGGTATCGGATTTAGAAGTTGCCCGACAATTATATGAGGGATTGCTAGATTTGCCAGTAGCAGAAGTCCCTTTGCACTATTATTACAACTACGAGCAAACCATTGGTGCAACAGGTATTGACCCGCTGTATATGTCCCCTAGTCCCAGTTGGTCTAATAACACCATGAATAATGGTAGTGACGGTCTGTGGTATCAACTCAAGAAAAATACTCAATTACATATTATCACTGGTGCAAGTTTGGGCAAAAAAGATCAGCATCGTCATGTTTGCTTTGATCATGATTGTCTAGAATTAATTTTAATGCGGGTAGAAGTCAGGGGTTTAAAGTTCAAAATTCGCAACCAAAAGCCTTTGAATTTTTTAGTTAAGGATTATGAAGGGCGTGTCATTGAAATGGCTGAAGTTGCTAATTAGTCATTATCGGTGTGTTGGGTTTTCCTAATGCACCCTGAATATTATTTTTCAATTATCAACACCTTGTCCATTATTTGTAAGTCAGGTTAAGCGACAGCGCAACCCAAGGCATTTGTTGGGTTATGACTTCTTGTGACAAATCTATGGTAAAAATAAATATGCAATATAATAGTGTCATCGTCACCATAGCCACAGTTAATTTTGATAATATAGTCAGCTTCTATACTCAACTACTAGAACAAAAACCACAGAAACTCATTCCCCATATCTATGCTGAGTTTCACATTGCTGGGTTAAAGTTAGGTATTTTTAAACCTAAATCAACAAACGAGCCAGAATTTGTCCTTAACTCCCAAAGTCCGCTCAGTTTATGCTTGGAAGTGAATAATTTACAAACTGCCATATCTCACCTGACATCTTTAGGCTGTACCTCACAAAGAGAAATTTCTATAGCTTCTCACGGACAAGAAATTTATGCCTACGACCCCGACGGCAACCGTTTAATTTTACATCAATCTCATTCAGAGGGAACAGGTGACAGGGAACAGGTGACAGGGAACAGGTGACAGGTGACAGGGAACAGGGAACAGGTGACAGGTGACAGGGAACAGCGAATAGACAAGAGAGAGAATTAATGACAACGGACAACGGACAACTAACAACTAACAACTGACAACGGACAACTAATAAATGTCAATCACACAAAATTACAAATTAAATCTGATTCAATGGTATCCCGGACACATTGCCAAAGCTGAGAAAAATCTCAAAGAACAGCTAAAACGGGTTGATGTGGTTTTAGAAGTAAGAGATGCTCGTATTCCTATAACTACAAATCATCCCCAAATGAATGAATGGGTGGGGACGAAGACCAGGATATTGGTGCTCAACCGGGTAGATATGATTTTGCCACAGGTGCGATCGCGCTGGATAGAGTGGTTTAAAAATCAAGGTGAAGTTCCATATTTTACCAACGCCCAACATGGTCAAGGTGTCACCGCCATAGCCAAAGCCGCCCAAGCAGCAGGTATTGAACTTAACCAACGCCGTACGGATAGAGGAATGTTACCCCGTCCCGTCCGGGCTGTCGTCATTGGTTTTCCCAATGTCGGTAAATCAGCCCTAATTAACAGATTGACAGGAAAACGAGTCGTAGAAAGCGCCGCCCGTCCCGGTGTTACCAGACAACTGCGGTGGGTGAGAATTTCCGATCAATTACAATTACTAGATGCCCCTGGTGTCATTCCCGCCAGACTGGACAGCCAAGCCGCAGCCGTCAAATTAGCTATTTGTGATGATATTGGCGAAGCAGCTTATGATAATCAACTTATAGCAGCAGCATTCGTAGATATACTTAACGAACTTCAGGAAACACATTCTCATTCATTGCCACCACATCCACTACTGACACGGTATGAGATAGATTCCATCATTTACACGGGAGAAGACTATTTACAAGTCTTAGCAGAACATCGTTATAAAGGTGATGTAGAACGTGCCGCCAGACAAATGATCACCGATTTTCGGAAAGGACTTCTGGGTAATATCTCTTTAGAATTACCACCATTTTAACTATAATATTAGAACTTGCACAGTAAATTATGGTATATCTAAGCCGATTTCTGTTGAACAACTAGCAACACAAATAGCAGATAAACGTCTGGTATCTAATACCTGCTGATAAATATAAACGCTATATTTATTTAATTACACTGATACTTGCGCCCTTAGCTTCGAGCCTGATATAACAGTCATGAATCAACTCACCCTCCTCTTCCAACAAGAAGGACATACCGAAAAATTAGTTCTAGTAGATAAAGATGTATTTATTATCGGACGGTTGCCAGAATGCGATATGGTGTTACCCTTTGAAGGAATTTCTCGCAATCATGCGCGAATCGTCAAAAGTGCAGATCATGTGTGGACTATTCAGGATCTAGGTAGTAAAAATGGTACGCAAGTTAACCAGTATTTGATCACGGATATCCAAGAATTAGCTAATAATGATGTAATTTCCTTGGGCAAAATTAAATTATTAGTAAAATTCAAAAATATAAATACAAATAGTACCACTAATAGATTTTTAAGAAAAGTTAATACTCAACCACAGAAAATAATTTTTCGGAATGTTGAGCAACTCCAACAACACTGGATCAGTGCTAATACTATTAATAGCAATAACAATAATCAAAATGAAACTATTGCTAGGCTGAAAGATTTGGTAGATATAGCTAGAAATCTTTGTGCTGCTGCATCTATTGAGGAAATTTTTTTCCAAGTACAACAAGTAGTCTTTCGTTATCTTGATAGTATTGACCGATTAGCCCTATTAGTAAAAATTGACGATTCTGGTAATTTAGAGTTAATAAGTTCTGCCACTAGAAATATTTCTGAACAAGAAAATCTAGCTACAGATGGTAGCTGGATTAGCCGCAGTATTTGTCAAAAAGTATTTGCAGAAAAAATTGCTATTCAAAGTGCCGATACTCAATCAGATCAACGTTTTTCTAGGGAGAAAAGCATTTTAGCTAAAGGTATTCGTAGTGCTATGGCTGTCCCATTATGGGATGAACACAAAGTAATTGGAGTTCTCTATGCTGATGCTAGTCTGTCTTCATCTCATTGGGAAAGTGAAGGGGAAGAAGAACTCAGCTTCTTTTCAGCTTTAGCTAATATTGTAGCTTCTAGTGTGCAACGTTCGTTGTTAGTAGACAAACTCAAAAATGAAGAAGTAATTCGTCATCGTTTAGAACGATACCATTCTCCGGCTGTTGTCCAGCAATTGATAGCTGTTGGTGGTTCTCCCAATGGACGTTTAGCGCCTAGAGAAAATGAAATTAGTATTTTATTTGCGGATTTGGTCGGGTTTACGGCAATTTCTGAACGATTAACACCTAGAGAAATTGCTCAATTATTAAACAATTTATTTGAAGAAATGTTGAAAGAAGTATTTTTGCATAGTGGCACTTTAGATAAATATATTGGTGACTGTATCATGGCATTTTTTGGCGCTCCTGACCCAGATCCAAGTCATGCGGATAGGGCAGTTGCATCAGCGAAGGGAATGCTAACTCGGTTAAAACATCTCAATGCCAATAATTTTTGGCAAGAACCTTTACAATTACGCATTGCTATTAACAGTGGTAAGGCTGTGGTTGGTGATGTTGGTAGTTCTCAAAGGGTAGATTATACTGCTTTAGGAACGACAATTAATTTGGCAGCCAGGATGGAAACTAGTTGTTCTCCTGGAGAATGTGTAATTAGTGAAGTTACTTATAATATGCTGTCGGAGAAATCAGATTTTTTTGATATCGGAGCTTATCGTTTTAAAGGAATTGATCGTTCAATTAATCTATATCAAACTAAAATGTGTCAACTATAGGTGCTAGTATCGCCAAGGGGAAGTCAAAAATTAAAATGTTCCCTGTTCCCTTCTTTTGTAATATTGAGCCAGCTTTTTGACATACTATTTGGCAAATTGGCGAGGTATTGATTTCATAAAAATAATTTTTCATAATTTTCTCTCCAACTCAATTTTCGTGTTAACTTCTGTAATGAATGTGTGTAAGACTGGTAAACTACCTCAAACTATTTTTTAATGGGAGGTCAGGTTATGGCTATAGCTACTATTAATCCCACTACTGGGGAAACGCTCAAAACTTTTGAGCCACTGAAAGATACAGAAATTCTCGCCAAGTTGGATTTAGCAGGAAAGGCTTTTGCAGGATATCGGCAGACGAGTTTTGTAGAGCGATCGCACTGGTTAGAACAAGCAGCAACTATTTTAGACCAAGAAAAGGCAGATTTAGGGAAATTAATGACCCTGGAAATGGGTAAACCATTAAAAGCGGCGATCGCTGAAGTTGAAAAATGCGCCCTGGTTTGTCGCTATTACGCCGAAAATGCCCCGAGTTTTCTCGCTGATGTCACTGTTAAAACTGATGCAAGTCATAGTTTTGTAAAATATCAACCTTTAGGGGTAATTCTCGCCGTCATGCCTTGGAATTTTCCATTTTGGCAGGTTTTTCGGTTTGCAGCACCAGCACTCATGGCGGGCAATGTGGGACTACTCAAACACGCTTCTAATGTGCCACAGTGCGCCCTGGCGATCGAAGATATCATCCACCGTGCCGGCTTTCCCAAGGGTGTATTTCAAACATTGTTAATTGGTGCTGCCCAAGTTGCCAATTTGATGGCTGATGATCGCATCGAAGCTGCTACTTTAACCGGTAGTGAACCAGCAGGTATCTCCCTCGCGGTTGCATGTGGGAAACAAATCAAAAAAACTGTTTTAGAATTGGGGGGTAGTGACCCATTTATTGTTTTAGAAAGTGCCGATTTAGAAACAGCAGTTACCACCGCAGTCACAGCCAGAATGTTAAATAATGGGCAATCTTGTATTGCGGCTAAACGCTTTATAATTACTGAATCTGTGGCTGATCAATTTGAAAAACTGCTGTTAGCAAAATTTCAAGCTTTGAAAGTTGGCAATCCCATGGCAGCCGATACAGATTTGGGACCATTGGCAACTCCTGATATTCTCCAAGAATTAGACGAACAAGTTAAAAATGCCGTAAAAAGTGGGGGTAAAGTTCTCACAGGTGGACATCCTTTAACAGAAATGTCGGGGAACTTTTATCCGCCTACAATTATCATAGATATTCCTGTAGATACACCCATTGCCCAAGAGGAATTTTTTGGACCTGTGGCATTATTATTCCGAGTTCCTGATATCAATGCCGCGATTAAATTAGCTAATGATAGTCCCTTTGGTTTAGGTGCAAGTGCATGGACAACCAATACAGCAGAACAACATCGTCTAATTCAAGAAATTGAAGCCGGTGCAGTATTTATTAACAGCATGGTTAAATCCGATCCCCGTTTACCTTTTGGTGGTATTAAACGTTCTGGCTACGGTAGGGAGTTGAGTATTCAAGGCTTACATGAATTTGTGAATATTAAGACTGTCTGGGTGAAGTAATAGGTGACAGGTAAGAGGGAATAAAGAATAGGGATATTCTTAGTCCTTTAATTATTCTTTTGAGGAAAGTAAATGAATACCGCAGAATTGTTAGTACAGTGTTTAGAAAATGAAGGAGTTCAATATGTTTTTGGACTTCCTGGTGAAGAAAATTTGCACGTTTTAGAAGCTTTAAAAAACTCATCAATTCAATTTATTACCACTCGTCATGAACAGGGTGCAGCCTTCATGGCTGATGTTTATGGGAGATTAACAGGCAAAGCCGGAGTATGTCTTTCCACCCTTGGACCAGGGGCAACTAATTTAATGACTGGAGTGGCAGATGCTAATTTAGATGGTGCGCCATTAGTGGCAATTACTGGGCAGGTGGGAACAGATAGAATGCACATTGAATCCCATCAATATTTAGATTTAGTGGCCATGTTTGCCCCAGTTACAAAGTGGAATAAACAGATTGTCAGACCGAGTATTACACCCGAAGTTGTGAGAAAAGCCTTCAAGCGATCGCAAACAGAAAAACCCGGCGCAGTTCACATTGATTTACCAGAAAATATTGCCGCCATGCCCGTGGAAGGCAAACCTTTAAATAAGGATAATAGCGAAAAAACCTATGCTTCCTTTGCCAGTATTCGCGCCGCTGCTGGAGCAATTTCCCAAGCCGTTAATCCCATCATTTTAGTCGGAAATGGGGCAATTCGCGCCCATGCTAGTGATGCAGTCACGCAATTTGCCACCCAAATGAATATTCCCGTTGTTAATACTTTTATGGGGAAAGGAGTCATTCCCTATACTCATCCCTTAGCACTTTGGTCTGTGGGATTACAACAACGAGATTTCATTACCTGCGGCTTTGATAATACAGATTTAGTCATAGCAATTGGCTATGATTTAATTGAATTTTCCCCAAAAAAATGGAATCCCGAAGGAACAATTCCTATTATTCATATTGCGGCTACTTCTTCGGAAATTGATAGTAGTTATATTCCTCAAGTAGAAACAGTTGGTGATATTTCTGATTCTCTTAATGAAATATTGAAATTAGCAGAAAGACACAATAAACCCAATCCCTATTCTATTAGCTTGCGTGCTAACATTCGTGCTGATTACGAAGAATATGCCAAAGATGATGAATTTCCCATGAAACCGCAAAAATTAATTTATGACTTGCGGCAAGTTATGGGACCAGATGATATTGTCATTTCTGATGTGGGCGCACATAAAATGTGGATTGCTAGACATTATCATTGTCATAGTCCCAACACTTGCATTATTTCCAATGGTTTTGCTGCTATGGGTATTGCCATTCCCGGTGCATTAGCCGCAAAATTAGTTCACCCAGATCGTAAAGTTGTCGCTGCCACTGGTGACGGTGGTTTTATGATGAATTGTCAAGAATTAGAAACAGCTTTGCGAGTCGGAACACCATTTGTAACTTTGATCTTTAATGACGGTGGCTATGGTTTAATTGAGTGGAAACAAGAAAATCAATTTGGTCCAGGTAACTCATCTTTTGTCCATTTTGGTAATCCTGATTTTGTTAAATTAGCCGAAAGTATGGGACTAAAAGGTTATCGAGTCGAATCTGTTGCCGATTTCATTCCCTTACTCAAAGAAGCGATCGCCCAAGATGTCCCAGCCGTGATAGATTGTCGAGTAGATTATCGAGAAAACCGTCGTTTCACCAAAAAAGCCGGCGAATTAAACTGTCAAGTTTAAATATCCGTAGGGGCGGGGTTTCCCCACCCTTGAATCTTTGTTTTTTAATAAATATTCTCACTCCTGAATGATGATAAAATCAGAATAAATCAACCAAAGGTAGCGTTTATGGCAACCCTACTCAGTGAAACCAAATCACAGACTGGACTGGTCATCTCTTGGGAAGCCTTACCCGATGATTTTCAGTTAGAGGATGAACCAGTGGACAATACAGGACAACCACTTTTAGCGGGCGCTTTGTCTGAAAGTTTAGAAATCAGTGGATTTATTCAACCACAGATGTTAATTGCTGCCAATTTTGGGCTATGTGCCACATTAAATGAGCAATTTGTGGCGAAAGCACCTGATTGGCTATATATAACTTCAGTTAAAGAGATATTACCAGAAAGGAAAAGCTATACACCCAATTTAGAAGGGGATGTACCGGCTGTGGTGATGGAATTTTTATCAGATAAAGAGGGTGGCGAATATTCATTCAAGCGTACCTATCCGCCGGGAAAATGGTTTTTTTATGAACAAATTTTACAAGTTCCTATCTATATCATTTTTGACCCAGATGGAGGATTATTAGAGTATTATCAACTAGGAAATGGCCGTTATGAATTAAAGCAACCAGACGAAAATGGTCGTCATTGGATTGAGACAATGGGACTATTTTTAGGAACTTGGCAAGGTGCAAAGGAAGGTCGTACTGGCTATTGGTTGCGATGGTGGGATCAATCAGGTAATTTGTTACCTTGGGCTGTAGAACTGATTGAACAAGAACGCCAGGAAAAAGAACGGCTAATAGCTTATTTGCGATCGCAGGGAATTGACCCCAATAATTTGCCGATTGACTAATGGTGAGGTAGGCATCTTGCCTGCCCTTAAATCTGGACGGGCTAGAAGCCTATGCCACAATGTTAGACAGCAATTTATTTTTTTGGGTTACTGTTAATTTTAGCTTTATACTATTTAAAGTCAATCAAAAATTTTAGGAAGTTGTGAAGATAGTTATAAAATGATACATATTTCTAGCAATTATCAGTAGTGTACTCAGTACGGAGTCCGTAGAGGAAGGGAAAAAGTCAGAATCTGTGCAACAAACATTACAGATTTTTTCTACTGATAGTGTTATTTATAAGTAAATACATTATAGTTCTGACAATTGAGAATGGGAATCCGTGCGCGTATATAGAGTCAGTTTTGTAACTTATTAAACTTTTAATTCTGCAATTTTTTCAGTTTCCCCACATAAACTGATTTAGAGTTTGACTAATTTTTTGTAACAGGAATAAATATCGTTTTGACAATTTAATAATATTGGGACTGAATTTTGAAAAGATGCTATTTTCTCAACATTCATGCAAATTTGCCAAAATCCCAATTGTTCTAACCCCTTCAACCCGAAAACTGCTAAATCTTGTCTGAGTTGTCAAGAAAGTAACTTTGGGGAACTGCTGCGAAACCGTTACCGGGTTTTGAGGTTATTAGGTGAAGGTGGATTTAGCAGAACCTACGCTGCTGAAGATGTAGATAGACTCAATGCACCTTGCGTCATTAAGCAATTTTTCCCCCAATTTCAAGGAACTGGACAACGTGCTAAAGCAGCGGAATTTTTCAAAGAAGAAGCTTTTAGGCTGTACGATTTGGGAGAAAACCATCCCCAAATTCCCCGACTTTTAGCTTACTTTGAACAAGGTTCTAGTTTGTA
This sequence comes from Aphanizomenon sp. CS-733/32, assembly GCF_028330045.1. Taxonomy (NCBI): domain Bacteria; kingdom Bacillati; phylum Cyanobacteriota; class Cyanophyceae; order Nostocales; family Aphanizomenonaceae; genus Aphanizomenon; species Aphanizomenon sp. CS-733/32. Next base: position 102,223 of record NZ_JAQMSE010000200.1, on the reverse strand, counting down.
TTTAGTCCAGGAATTTATCATTGGCAAAACTCTTCTCGAAGAACTACAAAATCAAGCCTATGATGAAACCCAAGTTCGACAACTTTTAGCTGACTTATTACCAGTTTTAGATTTTGTTCACAAACATAATGTAATTCACCGCGATATTAAACCAGAAAATATTGTGCGTCGAGATAGTGATCAAAAACCTGTATTAATTGATTTTGGAGGTGCAAAACAAGTTACTCAAACCAGTATCGCTAGACAAGCAACAGCTATTTATACCTTAGGTTATGCCCCAACAGAACAAATGGCTGGATTTGCTTGTCAAGCAAGTGATTTATATGCCTTGGGTGTCACTTGTGTGCGGTTATTAACCCAAGATATACCATTACAAAATGATTATGGACAATTGCAAGATCATCTTTATGATGCCATGAATGCTAAATGGTTATGGGAAGAACGTTTACGCCTTAAAGGCATTACTATTAGTGATGAATTAAAGCAAATCTTAAATAAATTACTCCAACATTTTGCTAGTGATAGATATCAATCAGCACTAGATGTTTTAGATGATTTAAACTTTCCTAAATCTCCTGTAGTCCTCAAATTTTCTTCCTTTCCCAAACCACCATTAGCACCACCACTTCCTCAAAAAGTTCCTGTTCCCTTACCTCCCTTATACAACTTTGATTTTTATGTCATTACCGTAGATACTTCTGGTAGGGAAGTTAACCGTGATAGACGGAAGACTAAATATTTCAAGGAAGAATTAGGCAGGAATACAACCTTGGAAATGGTATCAATTCCCAATGGAACTTTTATTATGGGTTCTTTAAGTTGTGAAGGTGATGATGATGAACGTCCCCAACATCAAGTTATAATTCCACCCTTTTTTATGGGTAAATATCCTATTACCCAATTACAATGGAGAACTATAGCAGCTTTACCGCCAATTAAACAAGAATTACATCCTAATCCATCCAAATTTAAAGGTGCAAATTTGCCTGTCGAAAATGTTTCTTGGTATGAAGCTGTAGAATTTTGTGCCAGATTAGCAATGAAAACCGGGAGAGAATATCGTTTACCTAGTGAAGCTGAATGGGAATATGCTTGTCGGGCAGGAACTACCACATCTTTTCATTTTGGAGAAACAATTACTTCTGATTTAATTAACTGTAGTGGTAGCGATACCTATTCTTTAGAACCAAAAAGTAGATTTCGCAAAGAAACAACTAATGTTGGTTATTTTGAAGTGGCTAATGCTTTTGGTTTATATGATATGCACGGATTAGTTTGGGAATGGTGTGCAGATCCTTGGCATAATAACTATCATGGCGCACCTACAAATGGTGGTGTCTGGGAAGATGGAGGTGATAAACATCGTCGCGTTTTAAGGGGTGGTGCATGGAATTTTGGTGCAGAACTTTGTCGCAGCGCTAGTAGAAGTTGGAATGAAGCAGACGGTGGTTTAAGAATGTGTGGGTTTCGAGTAGTATTTTCACCTTAAATTTAGTTAGTAGTGAGGACTTTAGTCCTCAAAGTTAACAACAACTAATCTAAATTAAATTCCACAAATTCCGGTAATCCTGGATATACCATATTCCGATCTATGGCTGAGAAAATTTTATTATTAGTATGATCAGAATTTAAACAGCGACAAACTAATTGGGACACATCTGCACGATGAATAGTACCTACAATCTGAGGATTTTCGGTGATAATTCCGTTGTTGGTTGCTGGTTCTGATTTTAAACCACCAGGACGGATAATTGTATAGTTAAGTCCGCTGGAAATTAAATATTGTTCTGCTTTTTCTTTTTCAATTAAAACTGGTTTGAGTGCTGCTAAAGCTTGGGGCGGTAAAGCCACCACACTATCACCACTACCAATGGAAGTCACGAGAATAAACTTTTTTACCCCTGCTTTGACTGCGGCATCAATGAGGTTTTTATTGCCAATATAATCAGGTTTGATATTATCTGTAGGTAAACCACCTAATGTACTGATGACGGCTTGAATCGGTTCGTTTCCTAAAATTGCCTGTTCAACATCAGCCACATTTAAGGCATCTCCTAGAATTGGATAAACACCCATTGCTTTTGCTGCCACAGCAGCGGCTTGTGTTCTCAACAGGGCTTTAACTTGAATTTGTTGTGCTATCAAATATTTAGCGATTTCTTGGCCAACACCCCGACTAGCACCAGCTAGAAAAATGGAAGATGAGATTAACATAATTAGTCTATAAAAAAGATGCTATACTTACATTTAGCACAAAACTGTCATTTTAGAATGGAACTATTTCAAAGACAAAAGTACCAATTATACGTTCATCAATATAGACTTCTATTTGATGTTTACCCAAAGGATCTCCAGCAGCAATAGTCCAAAAATTTTCAATTATACCATTCACAGGTGTTACTGTGCGCGTGGAAGTTGCCGTTTTTCCATCTTTGGATATGGAGAAATTTTTATGATTTTCTGTTGTCCAAGTTTCAGGGGCTTGTGGTAAAGTTAAAACTTCGCGCCATTTGACTTTACCTTGATAATTATCAAGTGTAATTCTCCAACCATAAGCATCACCTTCTTTTAAGGGAACTGTAGTTGTTGGAAAAAAATTGACTTTCCCTTCTGGGTTAACTATCTTTACGCCAAATTCACTCTTGTTAACAACTATTTGCTGATTAATAGGTTGATCGTAATTTGTTCTCCTTGCAGGTAAAGCCATACTAGACTTATGGAAAACCGGAGTTATTATCGGCAATATCAAAGAAACTGAAACTAATAAAAACTGGGAATTTATAATTTTCATCAACTTTATTTTCTATTAAATAAGTAGGATACAAAATGTACATATCCTACTTGAAGAAAGTATTTTTGGCAATAGTTAATCTTCATCAAGTGCAGGTAAAAATTCTTCAAATTGCCACAATTGATCTTTCTTTTCTAGGAACCAAATGCGAGTTTCCGTGGTTAATTTACCCCAGATAACATCAACGGGAACATGGGGAGAAGCATATTGAAACTCTTCGCCAATAATTCTGAGATTATCCTCGATATTCCGAGGAATACCAAAATCTTCCCAATCAATTTTGATATTTCTGCCGGTAACTCCCGCAGTCGGATCAAAAACTAATTGTGCAGTTCTGATTAAATCAGCAAAGTGTTGTGCTTTTAGCCCAATGATTTCTTGGATTTGAGGTGATTGTTGAGGATCTTGAGACATTTTCGCTGGAGTTGTGTAGATGTATAATTTAAAAAATTACTGCCAGAGATAATCCCATTGTCTTCATTTTAGCTCAAAAAATCCAGGGAAAATCAATATTTTCAAGTTAATTATGCAATTTATACAAAAACTGTAACTGCGGCTACAGCTATCAACATTTCATCATTTTTATTCTTGAGAGAAGCAATTGCTAAACCATCAACTACCATTCCTCCCGCTTCTATGAAGAGGTAACATCAGTTGTAGTAACTGGGATAACTAGTCCTTCCTTAGCCATAATTGCACCGGGAAAACTCGCACAAGCAGCTTCACCCACACGATCTAAATAATCATCATTGTGGGCTGGGTCATGATGGTAAATTACTAAGGTTTTCACATTGGCAGCTTTCGCAACTTTTATAGCTTCTTGCCAAGTGGAATGTCCCCAACCAATTTTGGGGAATTTGGGATGACTATATTCTTCATCAGAATAGGTAGAATCATAAATGAGTACGTCAGCATTGCGGGCTAACCACAAGACATTTTCATCTAAATGATCAGGATAATGTTCAGTATCAGTGATATAAACAGCAGCACCACCTTGCCAACTCACTCGATATCCTACTGCTTCACCGGGATGATTTAAATGGGCGGTTTCTATAATAATGTCATCAATATTGATAGGCTGTCCGATTTGTATGTTGTGAAAGGTCAAATTAGACTGCATAATCTGTAATGGTACAGGGAAGTTAGGATGGAGCATTTGGTCATTTAACCGCTGTTCTATGGTAGAACCATCCGGGGCGATCGCTCCGTAAATATCAAATTTATTCCCACTAATAAAAGCTGGGGCGAAAAAGGGAAATCCTTGAATATGATCCCAGTGGGAATGGGTAAAAAATAAATGCCCCTCTACAGGCATTTGGGACAATAAGGATTTACCTAAAATGTGCAATCCTGTCCCCGCATCAAAAATTAACCGTTTACCGCCCACCTGCATGGAAACACAGGAAGTATTACCTCCATAGCGGACTGTATCTAGCCCTGGACTGGGAATGCTGCCCCTAACGCCCCAAAACTGCACATTAAATTGGTTTTCTATCCTGGACATGGGTATTTTTGGCTGGCTAGACTTGAGCAAAAGGATCATGAAAACACACGACTTCTTATTTATTTAAGTGTATGCTGTTGTACAAGTTTCATTGCTGGAAACAACATAATTAGCCTTGAAATTTGCAAGCACTTTGGCTTAAAATTCAGTAAAGTGACTGAAAATAATTTTTCTAGCTGAGACGAAGATGCCTAAATCTACGGAAATTTAAATTCCCACTCAGATAGTTGACTCAGTCCATAGCCATAAGTCAGATTATATTGCAATGGAGTAATACTGATATATTTTTTTTGAATGGCATGAACATCCAGAGGAATATGGGTTGGTAAGTTTAATTCTATCGGTGGTTCTATATCTTCGATCACCTCTCCAGTTAACCAGTAGTAAGTTTTACCTCTGGGATCAGTTCGCTTATCAAAAACATCCACATAACGTCGTACCCCTTGTCTGGTAAAAGTAACTCCAGCTATTTCTTCCCAAGACAAGGGGGGGACATTAACATTCAGTAACATTAATTCTGGCAGTGGTTGGGCGGCAATTTTAGCAACTAGGATTTCGGCAAATTTAGCTGCTGCTTGAAAGTCTTTATGAGTATGACTAGTTAAACTAAAAGCAATACTAGGAATACCTTCAATCACTCCTTCCATTGCTGCGGAAACAGTTCCAGAGTAGAGAACTTCTGTCCCTAAATTTGCACCTTGGTTAATTCCAGATAGCACTAAGTCGGGTGGAGAATTTAACAAAGCCCATAATGCCAATTTTACACAATCTGAAGGCGTACCATCACAAGCCCAAGCTTGAATATGAGGATGAAAAACAGATTCTACTATTTCTGCGCGAATTGGTTGCAGTAAAGTTAATCCGTGTCCTGTTGCCGATCGCTCTCGATCTGGACAAACTACTGTTACTTCATGACCCGCTGCTGCTAAGGTGTTGGCTAGGGCGCGAATCCCCAAAGCAGAAATTCCATCATCGTTGCTAATTAGTAATTTCATTTGTCAGTTATCAGTTGTTCGTTGTCATCAGTAAAATTCCTCTCCCCGCTTCCCCTACTCCCTGTTCCCTGTTCCCTGTTCCCTGCTATAGACTAATGACTAATGACTAATTACCAATAACTAATGACCAGCAATTTAGAAGACCAACTTTTAGCATTACGGCAAGAAGGAGAAACAGCGATCGCCTCTGCTGATACCCTCGAACGCCTAGAAGAACTTAGAGTCAACTATTTGGGCAAAAAAGGGCAATTGGGGGCGCTATTGCGAAGTATGGGGCAAATGAGCGCGGAAGAACGGCCTAAAATTGGGGCGATCGCTAACACTGTCAAAGAAGCTATTCAAAACAGCCTTGACCAGCAACGCACAACCCTGGAATCTGCTCAAATTCAGGCACAGCTAGAGGCGGAAACCATAGATGTCACCATGCCCGGCATTTACCGTCCCCAAGGTCGGATTCATCCCCTCCATGGTATTATTGACCAAACCCTAGATATCTTTGTTGGCATGGGTTACACCGTTGCCCAAGGATCAGAAATGGAAACAGACTACTACAATTTTGAAGCTCTTAACACCCCCCCAGATCATCCAGCCCGTGATATGCAAGATACCTTCTACTTACCAGATGGTAATTTATTGCGGACTCATACTTCCTCAGTGCAAATTCGCTACATGGAAAAGGAAGAACCACCCATTCGAGTTGTTGCCCCAGGTCGAGTATATCGCAGAGATGATGTAGATGCGACCCACTCAGCAGTTTTCCATCAAATCGAACTTTTAGCCATAGATGAAGGACTAACTTTTACAGACCTGAAAGGAACTGTCAAGATATTTTTACAATCAATATTTGGCGATTTACCAATTCGTTTTCGCGCTAGTTATTTCCCTTTTACTGAACCTTCAGCCGAAGTAGATTTACAATGGAAAGGACGTTGGTTAGAAGTTATGGGTTGTGGAATGGTTGACCCCAATGTTTTAAAATCTGTCGGTTATGACCCCGAAGTTTATAGCGGTTTTGCCGCCGGTTTTGGTGTAGAACGTTTTGCTATGGTATTACATCAAATTGATGATATTCGCCGTTTATATAACAGCGATTTACGCTTCTTACAACAATTTTAACGTAGGGGCGGGGTTTCCCCGCCCTTGATAAAGTTCTGTTCCCTATTCTCTATTCTCTATTCCCTATTCTCTATTCTCTATTCCCTATTCTCTATTCCCTATTCCCTATTCCCTATTTCCTATTCCCTATTCCCTATTCCCTGTTCCCCGCCATAATCATGAACCAAAACTCAACCAACCAAAAATTTCTTTAACAGTTAATTCTAAATTGATATTTTCCAAAATTGGTAATTTATCATCACCTTCATATATTTCTATTTTTTGTCCAGGAAATACAGCTAATACACTTTCTTCCTCTGGGTTTAATAACCAACCTAATTCAGTTCCATTTCGGGAACAATGCAATAATTTCGTTAATACTTTTTTCTGTGGTTGTTCAGGAGAAAGAATTTCTATTATCCAATCAGGATGAATTTCAAAACGGTTAGCAATTCTCCCAGATTCAGTTTTGGGGATTCTTTCCCACCGGAACACCGCAATATCAGGCACAATGGTACTACCACCAAAAGTACAACGTAGTTCTGGGAAGGCTATGGCAATTTTTTGACTTCTAGTGAGTCCATTGACAACTTCAATGAAAGTAGTCTGAATTAAGCTGTGTTCACCTTGTGGCATAGGTTTTTGCAGGATTTCCCCGTTAATAAATTCTGATGCTGGTTTAGTTTCCGGTAACTTGACAAAATCTTCTAGTGTAATCTGGCGTTCAGTGGCTATAGTCATAATTGGTAACTAGAAAGCATATTTATTATATTAACTCAAGTTGCTAGTTATCTTGTTGAGGCTGGTAATGGGTAATTGGTAATAAAAACTCTAGTTTTTCCAAATATTTAGGATTGATGTAATTTACTCGCATCGAATTATTGGCAATTAAAGAAGGGTTTATCATTCATAAACCCCTAATTTCGTCTATTTTATTAAACCAGTTATCAGACAAAATTTCTTATTTCAAAATCACATCATGTTGAGAAAGCAACTTTTCTACCTTAGCTTCTTCAATGCGGGAAGTTAATCGTTTGGTTTCATACAAATCTCTGGTAGTTTTTGCCAAAGTAAAAGTAGAACCAACAGAAAAAGCTAAACCCATACCCATAAATCCTTTAATCCAGTTGTCTGCCGGTAAATTGATAATCCCAAAAGTAGTCATAGAAATAGATAGAATAAAGGCTGCCCATGTTTGAAAAATCCAAGCAGGACTATCTTTTTGTTGATTAAATGTTTGCATATTTCTCACCTTTTAATTACTTACTAACAACACAATTGTATGTATTAGTAAAAAATGTGGTGATAGTAACTTACCAGTTCCGTAACTGTACTTAATTAAAATCACGAAAAGGGCAGTAAATAAAGCAGTTATTAATAAAAAATTTGTACCAGTTTTATAAGTGGCACAAACTTATAGAGACAATCGCAGTTTTGATCTAACTTCGCTGCCAAATTTTAATTGTTTTGTCCAAACTCCCACTGACTAACATTTCTCCAGAAGCAGTAAAGGATAAAGCTGTAACTGTATTAGCATGACCTGTAAATGTCCCTAATAATTCTCCAGATTGTAAATGCCACAATTTGATAGTTTTATCAGCACTACCACTCGCAATAATTTGTTCATCAGGACTTAAAGCAACTGTATTCACACTATCTTGATGTCCTTTAAGAGTGTGAACTAATTCCCCAGTCGCCAAATTCCAAACTCGAATAGTTTGATCTTGACTACCACTGACTAAGAATTTAGCATCAGCACTCATGGCTAGGGAACTAACAATATGAGAATGACCCATGAGGGTGTATATTGGTTGTATATCTGGCAAATTTTTGTGATTGAGTGTTGAGGATGTTTCCCAAACTTTGATTTTGCGATAGCTACCTGTAATTAAAATTTTGCCATCTTGACTTAACACCATTGAATGGGCTGCTGTATCATCTAAAGATAGGGTATTTTCGACTTGGCGATCGCGCAAATTCCAAAACAAAATCTGGCGATCATGACCACCCGTTGCTAACATCTTACCATCGGGTGTAAACGCCACACAACGGACATCTCCATGATGTTTATGGAGAATATCAATTAAATCCAACGCCCCAGTATGCCAAATTTTAACTGTGGAATCTGCACCTACACTTACTAATGTTTGTCCATCGGTACTAAAAGCCAGGGAATTAACTTCATCTACTTTGGTAGAAATCACCCAAGGATATTCTGATAATGTTTCGATTAATTCACCTTTTGATAAGTCCCATAATTTTGTTTCTCCCCTGCTACCACTAGCTAACATCGGAATTGTTTTCACATTTTTAGTTCCGGCATCTTGGACTACTAAAGTTTTGATAGCATAGGCTAAACAGTTAATACCTTTGGTATGTCCTTTTAATGTTTGCCAGCATTCCCAATCACCGATAATCTTCTTTTTGGGATGATCTGATGGTAAGGTGTGAATGGTTTCTACCAGCATTTTCTCATCAGTGATTGGCATATCATCTGACTTACCACCCAGAGACTGTAAATACCAATTTAATCCTCCTGCATATAGTAGACTACTAGGAGTTAGATGAATCTTTGAGTCTGAAAAATCTAGTTGATTTGTTGGTAAAAAACCAGTAATTACTGTTTGTTTGTGGTATCCTGACTGGGTATTTCCTGGATAAAACAAACACAAAAAAATCAATACTTGGTGGTTATTGATATCTTCTTGACTCACAGACCAACGGATTTTATCTTTTTTAATGCCGTTAAAACTTTCCCCATCTGCTACGTGAATTTGAATACTCACCTTCGGGTTATTGGCTAACAAATAAGTAAACTTACTTTCACCACGTAAATTTCCCTCATCATCCAAAACCATGTTGTCTAAAGTGTCTTGTGGCACTTTTCTCACCAATTTTCCTAACCGTTCTGTAATCATCCAATCAACAATTTGTTCACGGACAAGATACTCTTCTGCTTGACGTTGAAAATAGGTCGGAAAGGGAATGATCCAATCAGGATATTCAGGATATTCAGGTGGTATCGGTGGAGGGTTTTTGGCGAGGATTTCAGCTTGCTGACGAGAACATTCAAGAATTTTCGTTAATGAATCCCCCGCAAATGCCATTACCTCACTGTGATAACCTTTAACTCGACTTTCTAACAGAGAAAGATCCGCCGTTTTCGGTTTTTTCACCCGGTTTAAGAAGTCAGTTTGTTGCGCTTTTAGTAAACTAATCCAATTCATCTGCATGATAGTGGCACACCATTGCATACCCAAGATAACTTATACTAATACAATAATTACTCAATTTATAACTTCAGCTAAAATTTAGTAATCATTACAGTCCTCCAGAATCCAAAAAATAGCTGAATTTAAGGGTAAACATCAACTCCTACGGTAATTAAGCACTGCTTAACTTTATATAGCAATACAATCCAGAGACGAGAAACCATGTCCCTACAGGCTTGAGGATTTGCTGACTGTATCTCACAAAGAGTGCATACCGCCATATAGTAGGTTATGGAGATTTCGATGGTTTCCATAAATTCTAACTAATCTAACTAATGATTTACTGTTTCTATAGAAACACTTCTGGGTAGAAAAATAGTAAGCATTCAATCGTTAGTCGTCAGCTAATCCAGCTGTTTATAAAATATAGGTAATTCAAATTTATTCTTTGCTAGTCCCCATCTTTAGTCCATACTACTGAGAGTTTTTTTTACCACTTATCTGATTTTCTACACTTTCTTATTGATATGTTCAGCATAACTTTATTAAAAAAATAAATACTTTTATCTAGGGCGTGACTATTATAAAAATAGTTATTTTGATTTATGGGAAGCATCAATATTTGTTAGCTACAAGACTGGAATTTTGTCTGGAATCAATTTTAAATTTATGAATCATAAAAAAAACCTAACCTCACTAGAAAAAATAATTCCTAATAAATTGTTAAGTCAGATACAATATATTCATTGTAGTTTAGTTTCATGGTGGATTTTGCATTGGGGAAGTCAGCCTTTAAAATTTTCTGAAAAATCAGCAATGGTTTTTTCTCCTCATCAAGATGATGAAACCTTTGGTTGTGGAGGGATGATTGCCCGTAAGAGAGAACAAGGAATACAAGTAAGTATAACTTTTTTAACTGACGGTAGAGGTTCTCATGGCTTAGATCCACTTATGCAAAGTCAAGTTATCCAGATTCGTCAACAGGAATCTTTGATGGCGTTAAATATTCTCGGGGTAAACCCTTCAGAGATTCATTTTTTAAATCACCAAGATGGTAGTTTAGCTGCTTTGAATATAGAGAAAAGGCAACAGATAATTACTGAAATTTCAGAACTACTAAATTTATATCAACCGGGAGAGGTTTATGTGCCTCACCGTAAAGACTGTCATCAGGATCATGAAGCTACTTATAATTTAGTGAAAGAGGCAATTATCCAATCACAAATTAATACAGAAATACTTCAATATCCTATTTGGGTATTTTGGCGATCGCCATTATTTATTCTGTTGAAGTTACAAGATATTGCAGCGGCTTATCGCTTATCAGTCACATCAGTAAAAGAGAAAAAACAAAAAGCTATTGCTGCCTATCCTTCCCAGATTGAGATGTTACCTCGGGGATTTATTAACCGATTTTTATATTCGGAAGAAATATTTTTTAAATCCGAGTAAGGTGGGAACAGGGGAAACGCATCTGAAGATTTGCTATAAATAATTACATTGGGGAAAATTTAAATGCGGATTCTACATATTACTAATCATGTTCAAAAAATCGGTAATGGAATTGTTAATGTTGCTGTAGATTTAGCTTGTTTACAAGCAAAAAGTGGTCTGGATATTGCTGTAGCTTCTGCTGGTGGAGAATATGAAAAATTATTAGCAGATCACGGTGTTGAACATTTTCATCTCAATCAATGTCGGACACCATTAAATCTGATTAAGGCTGCTGGGCATTATCGGCAAGTTATTAAGGAGTTTCAACCGGATATTGTTCATGTACACATGATGACAGGGGCAATTTTAGCAGGTATTTTCCGCAAGAATCGAGAATATCATTTAGTTTCTACTGTCCATAATGAATTTCAACATAGTGCTATCCTCATGGGATTAGCTGATCAGGTAATTGCAGTTAGTAAAGCCGTAGCTAATTCCATGATTAAACGGGGTATTCCACCTCAAAAGTTACGAGTAGTTAGTAATGGGACTTTAGGAAGTCCTCGGCATAAAAAACTGGCAGATTATCAACCAGTAGAAATGCCACATCCATCTATAACTACTGTGGCTGGGATGTATACCCGCAAAGGTATTTATGAGTTAATTGAGGCATTTAAAATAGTTGCCACAGACTTTCCGCAAGCACATTTATATTTGGTAGGAGATGGACCAGATCGGCTCATGTTTGAGAAAATGGTGCAAAATACAACTTTTAGCCATCGCATTCATTTTGCAGGATTTCAGGCAGAACCGCAACGCTATATGTTAGCAACGGATATCTTTGTTTTGGCTTCACATTGCGAATCTTTTGGCTTAGTGCTAACGGAAGCGCGGGAAGCCGGTTGTGCAATTGTAGCCAGTGATGTGGATGGTATTCCTGAGACCTTAGATGATAGTCAAGCCGGGATTTTAGTGCCACCCAAGGATATTCCAACCCTAGCTAGTACTTTGACACAATTATTGAGCGATCGCCAACTTTTAGATCAGTGGAAATTCCGCGCCCAGCAAAATCTAGAAAGATTTAGTGCCGCACGAGTGAATGAAGAAACACTAAGTGTATATCGTGAATTAATGAGAAAAGACAATATCATCAGAGTCATGGAAACCAGAGAATTAGCCAATCTTAATTAACTCCTTTTCGCTAATGTGCATCGCAATTCCTTTCTCATAATAGGCAGCTTCATTAATAAAGATCGGATAAACAGTAGAATTTCCTTGATAGAAAATTTCTTCTCCCGTGAAAGTCAGAAAAATAGGATCACCAGGATGTAAAGGTTTATAATCTTGGCATTGAAGTTGGGGGTGAATCATCGCCTGAATTTCCCCTACTTCATTTCTCGGATAATCAATCACACCAATTGATTTATAAACTGTTAATGTATGATTTCTTAACAAGATTCTTCCTTGATTATAGTCTTCAAAATAATCTAAAATACTATAAATAAGTTGTTCAGTTCGTTGAAATAATTCCGCATTTAAAATTCCTTGAGGTACAGCACCAACTTCAATCGCAAAACCCAAATCACACAAAGAACGCAGAAACCCACTACCTTGAGGTTGTTCATGAATATAAACCTTCACCAAAGGATTAACTGCGCTCAAATCAGCAGCTAATTTGAGCAGGAAAGGATGCCAACTTCCCAGAATAATACATAATCCCATATTGGCAGTAGTCGTATGTACATCAATAATTGTATCTACAGATTCTTGATTTTCTGGTTGTAATATCTGTTGAATTTCTCGCGCCCTTAATTCTTCATAACTTGATATTTTTGAACTTGATAATTTATCTTGATTAAAGCAACGATTCAGATCCGTATCAATATATCTTGTCCGGGCAGCAATAGCTTTAGGATTACCAAGTAATGATAAAGTTTCCAAACTGCCTCGATGAATTAAATGGGGATATTGCTGAAACTTTTTCACCAAGTAAACTCCCGTTAACTCATTACCGTGATTTCCGCCGACAATCGCCACCCGATGAATTTGATTCATAAATACCCCGTTTACAAGCAACTTAGCTATGAAAGTGAACACATTCTATCAGTCCATAGCTACTTTATCAGGACTTACCCAACTGGCACATTGGTAGGCTGCGTCAGACTACATAAATTCTGCAAATAAACAGATTATGTTCTCAGTTAAGAGTTCCCTGTTATAAAATAAACATATATCTAAATATTTGGAGTATTAACAGTGAGTTTATTTGATGATTTAAGTCGCTTTTTAGAAAGTCGTTTAGAAGAATTCTTGCGGAATAACCCTCATTTAGAGTTAGAAGCACTTTTAGAACAGCTGCGGGAACAAGAAGAAGATACATTAAAATTAATTGCCGAGTTACAATTACAAGAGAAGCGATCGCAAGATGAAATCCTCTCCACAGCCCAAGAAATTCAAAAATGGCATATCCGTATTCAAAAAGCCCAAGCCGCAGGTAGACAAGATTTAACCACCCCAGCCCAAGAACGAGAAGCAGCACTACTGCGAGAAGGAAATCAGATGTGGGGACAGATGCAAGGCGTAAAAGAACGCATTAGCCAATCCCAAGAACTACTCCGCAAAATTCAACAACGTCGTCAAGAAGTAAAAACTAAAGCAGCTGAGTTACAAACAGCAAGAACCAAAGCACAAACCCAACAAAGACTAGAAACTGAAACTCATGGCTGGAATACAGCTACTAATTCTTACAGTGACTTTGATGACCTAGAAAATACATTTCGCCGCTGGGAAACCCAAGATGAATTAGAAAAACTCAAACGCAACATGGGAAAATAAGTAGGGTTTGCTGATAGCGAAGCGTGGCGTAAGCCATAAAAGTTGTCTGTGAGGGGAGGTTACAGGTTACAGGTTACAGGTTACAGGGAAGGAATTTTAAAAAAACATAGTATGACGATAATTATCACCAATGACGACGGTATTGATGCTCCGGGTATTGCAGCTTTATTCAAAGCAGTAAATAATAAATCGGTAATTATTGCTGCACCGCGATCGCATCAATCTGGTTGCGGACATCAAGTTACTACCCGTCAACCGATTAATCTGCAACGTCGTTCTGATTTTGAATATGCGATCGCCGGTACTCCTGCTGATTGTATCCGAGTTGCCGTTTCACATATTGCTCCAAATGTCAAGTATGTTATTTCAGGCATTAATGCTGGTGGAAATTTGGGAGTTGATGCGTATATTTCTGGGACTGTGGCTGCTGTTAGAGAGGCTGCAATGCACGGGATTCCCGGAATTGCTGTTTCTCAGTATCGTCAAGGTAAACGTGATTATGATTGGGATGCGGCTATTAGATGGACATCTGCATTGTTAGATAATTTGATGGAACTTCCCCTAGAACTTGGATGTTTTTGGAATGTCAATTTACCGCACCTGTTACCGCAACAAGCAGATCCAGAAGTGGTATTTTGTCAACCTTGTACGAAACCTTTACCTGTTAATTACCGAATGGAAGGTGATGATTTTTACTATACAGGAGAATATAGTAAACGGGAACGGACTCCTAATAGTGATGTTGATATATGTTTTTCGGGCAAAATCGCAGTGACAAAGTTAAGAGTTTAAGGTAATTAGGACTTAATAATTCAGGTTCTTCTTTCTTCTTCCTGACTCCTGATAGCGTGGCGTTAGCCATACTCCTGACTCGGTGATTCGGTGACTCGGTGACCAACTCCTCCCATCATTATTCATCTTGTAGTAAGGATACAAGTCCATCCAAGGTTTGTGACAATTGAGTGATTTGTTCCATAGAATCCTTCTGCGAGTCAGCCAAACTTTGCACAGCGTCACATAAAGCAAAAATCTGATAACCTTGCTGTTGTACTTGTTTTCCTTGAGCTTCTATTTGTAGACTCAGAGCATCAACTCTGTGAGCAAGACGTTCAATTGTCTCAGTTGTCGAGAGTACAGCGTCTCCAATTTGTTCAACAATAGATTCTAAGCGACTGATTCTTGTTTCTATTCCAGTTGCAATCATTTCTGGCCTGCTCCAATCTTGAGAAAAAATCATCACAGCAATATTCCTAAATATTCATTCCATAGTTTCATAATCAGCATTATTAATAAATCCAGTAATTTGTCATCATTCCTCTTGGTTTTGACTTTTGAATTTTGACTTCCGCCAAGCGGTGTTAATCCCAATCCCGCCTCCCTAATTCCTCCGTTAAATTATTGAGTAGCCCAAAAATACGATACCAATTGCACAGAATACCAAACCAGCAAAACGGGTGATTTTAGGTAAGATATGATTAATTTCATTGATGCCAAAATTTACACCTATTTTTCTGGCACTCATGATAATTACTGTTTGGGTAAAGGCAACACTAATTACAAAGATAATCATAGTTAATGTTTCTGTACCGATGATGGATGTAGCATCGGAGTAACCTTGAAATATCCCAGCAGTAGCACTTAATAAAGCTATTGCTAACCAATGAATAGGAATTGGTGTAACTAACATTACTCCTAATGCAATGGTACAAATAGCGATCGCTATTCCTGGTGCGGGTAAGATCACTGGAGATAAATTAATCAATTGTCCACAGATAGCAGCAATAACAAAAGTGATATTTAGCCAATTACCACGGGTAAATCTAGGGGAACATAAACCTAATGCTACAATCCCTGCAAAACGGTCTAAACTAATCACTGGATCGGCTATGCCCCAAATAAAACCTTCCCAGGTGCTGGAAACATTATGTTCAATGGGTGATCCACCGGCTGAAGTCAGTAAACTAATGATGACTAAAAGGGCGATCGCTCCTAAAAGACGCTGCTGTTTAGATGTTAATAAGTTACTGAACTCAGAAGCTACTAACTGTGAATTTTTAAACATCTTTAAATTATGCTAGTTTGTGATTAATACTACTGTTAATTATTACAAAAATTAATCCATTTTGGTTCAATGTAATAGTTCTTCTACTTGATGTTGATTCCACAAATTTTGATAAATTCCAGGCTGTTCTACCAGTTCTGAGTGATTACCTGTTTGCACGATTTTCCCCTGTTCCATGACCAAAATTCGGTCAGATGTGGCAGCAGCAGAAAGTTGGTGAGTAATAAAAATTACGGTTTTTCTTTTTGTCCCTGTAGCCAAATTGGTGAGGATTTGTGTAGCAGTTTGATTGTCTACACTGGATAGGGCATCATCTAACAGCAAGATGGGGGCATCAATTAACATTGCTCTGGCTAAAGCTGTGCGTTGTCTTTGTCCACCAGAAAGGGTAATTCCTCGCTCCCCCACTAAGGTTTCATACTGTTGGGGGAAATTCTGAATTTCTGCGTCAATTTGCGCCATTTTGGCGGCGTAAACTACGTCTGCTTCGGCGGAGAGGGGATCACCATAACGGATATTATTTTTGACGGTGGTGCTGAATAAAAAGCTATCTTGTGGTACGTAGGCGATCGCACCACGTAAATCACTCACAGCTATTTTTGTAATATCCAACCCATCTAAAAATAACTGTCCAGGCTGAATATCCAATAATCTGGGGACAGCATTCGCTAAGGTTGATTTTCCCGAACCAACCGGACCCACAATAGCTACTACTTCCCCAGGTGCGATTTGAAAATTCAGATGTTCTAAAACTGGGGTATTTACACCGGGGTAAGTGTAACTAAAGTTTACTGCTGTCAGTTCCCCTTTAATTTGGCTGGGTTCTACATGAATAGCGTCTGGTGTGTCTTGAATTTTCGGAGTCACGCTGAGAATAGTTTCTAAGCGGTCAATGCTCACTTCCCCCCGTTGATAAGCAGTAATAGTGAATCCTAATAAAGCGGTAGGGAAAATTAATCGCTCTACATAAATTAGCAAAGCCAGAAAATCACCAATGGCCAGAGTTCCAGAGGATATTCTGGCTGTACCTAACCAAATAATGATCAAAGAACTCAAACTTGCTAATCCACCAATTAGGGGAAATAGGGTATTGCGAGTTTTCGCCAATTTGAGGTTAGCGGTTAATAGCTGGTCATTTTTTTTGTTAAATGCTTGGCGCTCATTGTTTTCTTGGGCGTAAATTTTAATCAGCGCCATACCGCTCATATCTTCCCGTACCAGTTCACTAATTTCTGCAAGTTGTTCTTGGACGGCGGTTTGTTCGTTACGCAAGCGATCGCTAAAAAAATGCACCATCAAAAACATGAACGGGTACACTGCTAATGATGCCAATGTCAGTTCCACATTCAGAGACAACATGACGGGTAGTGTCAAAAGATAGGCAAATAAAGTATTTGCCAAACTCAACACAGCAAACCCTAGCAACCGTCTAATATTGTCTACATCACTGGTAGCGCGACTAATTAAATCCCCAGGAGTATTAACCGTAAAATAAGCAGGTTCTAATTGCAATAGGTGTTGAAAAATTCGCTGTTTCAAATCAAATTCCACCTGTCTTCCCACACCAAAGATCCACATCCGAGAAGCCATTCGCATCATCCACATAGCGGAACTAAGTAGGGCGATGAGAACTACATAATGGATCACTTGGGGAAAACTAAAATTCTGAGACAGAGTATCTACCCCTGAACGAATTAACAAAGGAATATATACACCCAGCCCATTGACAACTAATAAAGCAATAATACCGAAGACGGTTTCGCGCCAATAGGGGCGTAAATAAGCAGCGATTTTATCAAGTCTGTGAGATTTGGCCATGCCAATAATTATCTAACTTTTTTGTGTTGTGGAGTCAGGAGTCAGGAGTCAGGAGTCAAGGAGTCAGAAAGAAGAAGAAAGAAGAAGAAAGAGGAATTTTCTCCCCTGCCCCCTGCCCCCTGCCTCTTCTACGTGCGACCACGTAAGAAAACATAAATCTGATTGAGATAACTTTCCCATACTTGGGTAGTAAGTTGCAGGGTTTCTGCATTAGGAACAAAGTCTTCTACCCGTAATCCGCGGGTGCTGATTGCTTGAGGATTTTGGAGGAGATAGGAAGGGATATTCGCAGTCAGACTATTGAAAGCTATAGTCGGAGAATTTATCTCTACCTTACGTGGGATGATATTTTGCCCAATATCTGAGATTGTGAAATTAGGATTTGCCAGATCAAAGGCCACTAAGGTAGATGGGGCAGTTGGCCGATTGATGTTCATCCCCTCAACTGTAGCAACTGGTGATCTGACGAGGAAGTAAGCGATCGCTGGTGTGCTGGACAGAAGCAAAACCGTCAACGCCCATCCTAATAAAAAACCGCCCGGTTTATCAATACCACCGCCTTTGATTTTTTGAGCAGCTAAAAACAACATTAAAACCGAAGCACCCAAGGGCTTGAGTGGGAAGGAGATAAATCGCCACAACGAAGCCACCGCTGGTTCACTAGGATTGAGGAATGCTAAAGCTAAAACAACTATGACCAACCCTAAAAGAAATCTACCGACAAAAGTTACTGATGGATAGAATCTTTGAAACAAAGAAAAGGCTACAACACCAATTAAGAGCCATAGCAAAACCCGGCTTAACAACTGAAACATAAATTAACTCTCTAAATTTTTTAGCGCAGTCAGCCTCAAGGCCGCAGGAAGTGGATTAATTTTATCGTCAAGCTGACTTAAAAATATCTCGAACCTCACACCCAAAGATTACCGCCGTAGTGATTTTAGTGCAATTTTTTGACACTGAGTGTATTATTTGCGATTTTCCCTAAGAGGAATTTTTAAATTATTTGGTTATAAACGAACTTATACAATTTTAAACCAATATAGATTATGCAGATCCCCGACTTCTTGAAGAGGTCGGGGATCTGGCACTTTTCTACCACTCAGTTAAGAATCTCTGTCTATTGACATACCGTCATAATCAACCCTTTGATGGACGGTCTTAATCATAAAAATAACTAATGTGTACATATTAGAACTAATAGAACAGAAAAACTCATAATCCAATTGTACCAGGTTCTAATGTTGAGAATAATTTGATATTTGATGACATCAACTAATAGTGAAACTACAACAGCAGGAAAATAGTATGTCTCTTTTGAAAATCAAAGAATTTGATCCGAATTATCGAGAAAGTTTTGAAGGCAAAGACATCAAAGGAATGGGTGTCTATGCAACCGCAGATGAAAAAATTGGCACAGTCAGCGATATCTTAGTAGATGAACAAGGACATTTTCGCTATTTCGTTGTTGATTTAGGCTTATGGATTTTTGGGAAAAAAGTTTTGTTGCCAGTTGGTCGTTCGCGCATTGATCATACCTTAGAACGGATTTATACAGTGGGAATGACCAAACAACAAGCGGAGAATTTACCCGAATTTAATGAACACAAAGAAATTGATTATAACTATGAAGAACAAGTCAGAGGAGTATATCGTTCTGAAGCATTCTTAGAAAGTTCCGGTTCTGTAGATGCAGCCAGTTCTCGACCTGCGGGAGCTACTATGGTAGCCCCTCCCATAGCCCCACCAAGAAAGTCAGGTAACGGTAGCGGCTATGACTATCAACAAGAACCTAATTTATATGCCTTGAATAATCAGGATCATCAAACTTTCAAACTATATCAAGAACGATTAATTGCTAACAAAGTCCGCGCTAAAACAGGAGAAGTTATTGTTGGGAAACATACGGAAACAGAAAAGGCGCGGGTTTCAGTCCCCATAGATAAAGAAAGAATTGTCATTGAGCGAGTTACTCCTACAAATGCTGGAGAAACGGTGACTTTAGGTAGCGACAGCTTTGGTACTACAGAAGTGAGTCGAATAGAACTTTATGAAGAAACTGCGGATATTCATAAAGAAGCTTTCTTACGAGAAGAAGTCAGAGTTGATAAAGTTGTAGATCACGAAACTATTGAAGCGGAAGAAACTCTACGCCGAGAAGAATTGGATGTTAATACCCAAGAACATCCGAATGTGGAAAGAAGATAAAACCCAGATTTTGCAGTAGTAAATTTTCCATTAGGAACAGATTATGAGTATGAAAAATAGAGCTAAGGCAACTGCCAAAAACATTGAAGGTAAGGTTCAAGAAGCTGTAGGTGATTTAACCGGAGATCCAAAAACTCAAGCAGAAGGCAAGGAAAAACAAGCAGAAGCCAAAACTCGCCACGCCGTTGAAGATGTGAAGGATCAAGCCAAAGAAATGATCGAGTAGATGAACTAGTACAACACGGCGTAAATCAACCGACCATTCTCAATTGTTAAAAGTCTATACTGTCTTAGTTTTGACTTTTGACTTTTGACTTCCGCTCTGCGGTACTAGGCAGGGGCGAGGGAAATAAGGCTTTTTGATCTTTCCAACTAATTCTTACAGCAAGTTGTCATCAAACCCGGAACAAAAACCCCACCCCCAACCCCTTCCCCGCAAGCGATGAGGGGGCTAAGATGTACCTTATATGATTGGAAATCGCTGTAATTACCTCGTTACCTGCCACTGATTCCCTTTTGAGAGGATAAAGAAATGACCTTGATTAATAATAAACGAGCAGTGGGAGTATTTTCTAGTCACCAAGAGGTAGAAGATGCTCTGAATGAACTGCGAGATAACGGATTTGACATGAATCAGGTATCTGTGATTGCTAAACACGATGAAGACCTAAATCAGCGATACCAAATTGGTGAAACACAAGTTCAACCACAAATAGTTCAAGAACCAACGGAAACTCATGCAACCACCCGTGTAGAGGAAGGCGCGAAAACTGGAGTCGAGGCAGGAGGAGCAGTTGGGGGACTGACAGGGTTACTAATTGGGTTAGGAACTCTAGCAATTCCAGGGATTGGTCCAATTATGTTAGCCGGAGCAGCAGCTACAGCGATCGCTACTACTTTAGCCGGTGGAGCTATCGGAGCAGCAGTTGGTGGTTTAATTGGTAGTTTAGTAGGTTTAGGAATCCCTGAACATCGGGCGCAAATCTACCACGATTATGTAGTTGATGGAGATTATCTCGTAATTGTAGATGGCACAGAGGCGGAAATCCTCAGAGCAGAAACCATTTTCAAACACAGGGGAATGCGTGAATGGGAAGTTTACAATAGTCCAACTATCAGCCGTTCTGCCAACCCTGTTGTCTCTCGTGTGTAAAAGGGTTGCAAACTATGAAAGCAATTATGCCTTTTGTCCTCAGTAGCATTTTACTTCTGGGAACGGTTGCTTGTGACAATAAAGCCAAAACTAGCAGCAGTGCGCCAGATACTCTTGATAAAACTGGTGAAGTTCCCACAGACAAAACAATTCTAGCCAATCAAAAAGACGCAACTAGCCAAGTTCGTCGAGATCAACTCAACGCAGATATTCGCGCCCGTGAGCAACGCAATAACGTCACTGGAGGAAATGCAACTCGCGCTAATAGTGATCTTGCCAGTGAGGTTCGTTCTAAGTTGGAGGCGAATATCCCCTCTAGTCAATTAACTGTGGCTGCTAAAGATGGGGCGGTTGTCGTGGTGGGAAATGTCCAGACTCAGGAACAATTAAATAAAATTAATTCTCTTGCCAAAGCAATCAAAGGTGTCAGAAGCGTCAAAGTTGTAGTCAAAATTGTTCCAGCCGTACCCACTCCAAAACTATAACCGATAGTATTTATTAATTAACAACCTATAAATGAGGAGAATTTCATGAATCTATTTTCACAATTTCGCAAGTTTTTTCTCATCATTAGTTTAGTTTTCTGTCTGGGAATTTTCGCAGCTTTTACTGCTGAGGTTAGTCTTGCCCAGACTCAAATTGCCACAACTATGAATCGAGTCGAAGCCACAACTAAAAATGTTGAAGGTAAAGTTCAAGAAACTTTAGGTAATGTAACAGGAAACAAAAAAGATCAATTCATGGGCAAAGCCAAGCAAGCTGAAAGTAAAGTTCGTAACGCAGTTGAAGATATCAAAGATGCGACTCGGCAACAACAATTAAAGGCGGCGACCAAAAAGATTGAAGCTAAAACTGAAAAAGCCATAGATAATAGTATTGTCAACCCCAACTATCTACCTAGTGGAAAAACTAATGATATAAAAAGTGAATCTCGTAACCCAGCAAATAAAATGAAAGAAGAGGTTCGCAATACTTTTAAGTAATCCTGAATTAAAACTTATAGGTTGGGTTGACGCAAGGAAACCCAACATTTTTAGGATCTATAGGACTCCTATTTGATTTTGGATAGCTTGCGTGGCGTAGCCATACAAGACTCATTAGATGTCAATTCTGTCTTTCCTGTTCCCCGTTCCCTGACCACACAAGTAAATTCACAGAATCAAACCGGATTCCTATAGTTGCTGTAAATTAACCAGAAATACAATTATTTTTAACATTCATTGCTATTTAGGGCTTGCTGAAAAAGTTGTCTGTGAGGGCAGGCAAGAGGCAAGAGTTTGGGCTATCTGTTATCCCTAAATTTTGTGATTTATTCAACCCAAAATGCACGCTTTTGGGACTATCTCCTTCAACAATCTTACACCTATTTTCTTTTTTAGCAGACTCAAACCTTTGATATATATAGGTCTTGCATTTATTCAGCAAGCCCTATTTATGGGGATTCATATGGTGAGGCTCTGGGATGTGAATATGGGGCAATTTTGGCAGGAATTTGACGGACATTCTCGTGCTGTGAGAGCGATCGCCTATAGTCCTGATGATAAACTATTAGAGTAGCTCTAGGTGCTACTAATGCCAATAAAATTTAGAACAAGCTTATTCTAATCTTGTTACTACGAAAATGCTTTTAATTTTTACACAAAATATCCCACCCATAAGCTATTTCGGCCTTATTGGTGGGACTTAGGGTAGTTTAGTTAAGGGTTTTTCTTAAAGTCAAAACCAAGAAAAACCGAGTCTTTTCTTAAAAATCATCAAGAAACTGACTAATGCGATTAATTACAGGGTCTATTTCTTGAGGTATGGCTTGCGCCTCGTTAACGCTATCAGGAGGAATATAAGTAGGTGGTTGCTGATTCAGGATAATTGCCAACTTTGCCACTTGTTGAGTAAGTTGCATCATTTGACTTTCTATCGCCTCCAAACGATGAGACTCCCTCGCCAAAAAACGTTCCTCAAAACCAGTCATTTGATTTTGTATCTCACCGATTTTTTGTTCAACCGTAGTTATATTTGCTGTCTTAGAAGCTGTTTGTACAGGTTCTGGGACACACAAGAATTTCCAGAGAGCCTCCTTACACAGGTCACTGAAAGTTTTATCTGGCTGTGTCTCTAAGGAGTTTTCCACCTGCGCTAACAAACTCTCATCAGCAATGTCTGGATTGAATGTAACGGATTTAACTACCTTTTTTGACCATTGGAACATCAGTTTTATGACCTAGCGCGAACAGCAGCAGATAATTGCGCTTCTCCATAAATATACTGCCCCAAAGCATTAGCTTGCCGAGAAGGTGCAGCCAAGTAAGCGTTGATTTTAGCTTCTTTGAGTAGACGTTGGACATCTTCCCAGAAAAACTCTCCACCACCACCTGTAATCATCACATCAGTTACCCGCTCTGGCAACCACGCTAACACACGAGAGCAAATTTCCCGGGAAAACTGCTCTGTTAAGTTAGGCAGAAAATCATCTAAATTGGTGGGCTTACTAGCACCTTTGGGACGGTAAAAGCGATCGCCTTTAGGCTTATTAACCGCAGAAATCAGTGCCAATGATTGACTATCAGCACCTTGTATTTCCGCAGCTACCAGTTCATAAAACTTGCTCATCCCAAAGTCTTCACTCTTAGAAGCAGCCCTGGCAAAGCGGAAATTATCCACCATAATCATATCAATGGTTTGATGGCCAATATCCACAATCCCCACAGATATTTTCGTGAAATCAGGAACTGCTGTTGCTTTATTAGGTTGAGTTTCTGACCACAGCAAACTACCATATCCTTCGGGCATTACCCAGACTTTGGCAATATTCAAAGTTATGGATTCACCCCGGAAATTTACTATATGCGGCCCAGTTACCAAGCTAGTTAACTGTGCCTTTTCTCTTTCAAATTGTTCCAAAGATAAGAAAGGCAGCCCCAGAACCACGTAAATTTCATCCTTGAGCTTAAAGTAACCCGCAGATGATAAAACTTTGACTAAAGCATCTTCTACCTTAGATTGGCCAACGCCAAGATTAGCTCCAAAATCGGCAGCTAATTGACCTACAGCATAGCCACTACCTTGATATTCCAGCCACAAATCCATCAGGGGGTCAGTAGCCTTAGCTTCAAACACACCACCGCGAATTTGCTCAATTGATGTTTGCTTGACATTAGAAGGTATAAAAGCCACATTTGCGGGTTCACGACTCACACAAGTCTTTGTGGAGGTTCTCCCTAAATCAACACTGAGAATAGTTTTACCCGAAACATTGCCTGGCTTTGAAGATGCAGTATTCATGGGTGTGGATGCTGTAACTCGGTTCATAGGAATGGCAGCGGCATTCATTGGAGTGGCTGCGGAGGGTTGGTCTGTCATGAAATCTCCTCTGTAAAAAGTTATCATGCCCATCTTACAAAAAGGTGAGCTACAAAAAATTTTAGGTTGGGTTAAGTGTAACTAGAAATACGTCAAAATTCATAACAGGCGATCATTAATTTTTTATGATTTAGTATTTCTGATGTCAGTTTTAGGAAATGTCAAGCTTTTCTTTTTTCTTCCTCCTCTTGACATCCAACCACAGGGGGTTGCCCCTACCACTCCTAACCTCTCATATTGGTGGGAGAAAAATTATTAATTTTCCCCCACTACCAGTTTTAGCTAAATGTTGCTAAATGGTTGATGTTAAAGATTGGACTCTTGATTCCGAAGACCACTCTAATGGATTCCAAACTCTCTCTTCTAAAGCCATTTGCTCAATTAGACTAGCCAAGCGTAAAGCTTTGAGAGCTTGTTCACCACCGACAGAAGGCTGATTGCCACCGCGAACACAGTTGACAAAATGGTCTAACTCTGCACTGAGAGGCTGAACATTCGTGGTATAAACCTTTTCAATTAAACCATCTTGTCTATATAAGACTTTTTGATGGTCAATCAGAGGGTTGATAGGAGTTTGCCGATGTACCAAAATCTCATTATTGAGAAAATCTGCTTCTGTCAATGAATTTTTACAATGGGCAACTAAACGGCGAATTTTCCGATGGGTAACTTTACTGGCTGTGAGGGTAGCAACAATCCCATTCGCAAAACCCAAGGTAGCCGTTACATAATCTAAATAACCTGAGTCTAAAGAACGAGTCCCACTAGCAGTCAGTTTCACCACTGGTGAGGCGGCTAATTCTAGCAGTAAATCAATGTCATGGATCATTAAATCCAGCACCACGGAAACATCATTCGCCCGCGCTGAATAAGGACTCATCCGGTGAGATTCCAAAGCCAAAACTTCCTCGGTTTTGAGGACCTGACTAAGTTCCCTAAAGGCGGGATTAAATCGTTCTATGTGACCAACTTGCAAAATACACTGGGATTCAGCGGCAGCATTAACTAGAGATTCTGCCTCGGAAATACTAGCTGCTATCGGTTTTTCAATTAAAACATGGATTCCTGCCAACAAACAGTTTATACCCACTGCATAATGTAATCGTGTCGGTACAGCCACACAGATGGCATCTATATGGGGTAGTAAGTCGCAGTAATCTTCAAAAAACCGGACTTTGTATTTGCTGGCAGTTTCTAGCCCACGTTCGACATTAATATCGGAAACGCCGACTAATTCCACATCTTTCATGGAACTCAGTACGCGGGTATGATGTTGTCCCATGTTACCAACCCCAATTACGCCTATGCGAATATGGTGCGGCTGGCTGCGCTGTGAATAAAGATTTGGCTCTGACACTGATATGCTATCTTGCACTATTGTTCTCTCCTCAACCACCAAATTTAGAGACGCTACGGTCGTTGGCCTTTATACTTAAACGCCAGGTTTGATTTGTCTTAAACCATCCAGATGGTAACATAGTGATTATCTTTATGAAGAATTTCAAAGTTTGGGTTCAGTTCCCGCCATCTGGTAATCTTTTCCGCTAACAGTTGTTAATTATCCTGTTTTTATTCATCTATTAGCAAAATAATGTGCTTTTTCTTTAACTCTGTAATTTTTGTAACCCTTGACAGAAATTGTCAGGTATGTATTTAGGAAATTAACTAAATTAAATACATACTTGGTTTTTATAGCGGTAAATTAATCACCCTTTCTATAAGTAAAATTACAAGTCATTACATAGTTAATACTCAGAGTATAATGTTTTAGGCGATTTATACAATTAATGTTCTCATTTCTGAGAGTCTTTTTGGACATATTTAATTTTTGTTGGTTGTATTTTGTTAATTTTCCCATCTTTTGGATGCAATTTATGAAGGAATTGGTAATTGCGAAAATTTCCCTCTCCTCCTGCTATTTCTTGATCTCCCATTTCCTCTTCTGAATATGAAAGCTGTAATTTTGTTGTCTGGTGGTTTAGATTCTTCTACTGTTCTTTACCAAGCAAAGGCTGATGGCTGTGAATGTTACGCTATTTCTTTTAATTATCAACAGCGTCATAGCAAAGAGTTGCATTCTGCTTCTATGGTCGCTAAGGCGGCTGGAGTAGTTCAACATCAGGTGGTCAATTTTGATTTACGACAATGGGGTGGTTCAGCGCTAACAGACAACAAGATTGATTTACCGGCAGGGCGATTCCTGCGGAGTGCTTCGCTATCGCTTAACGAAATGGCAGATAATATTCCTGTTACCTATGTTCCTGCCCGGAATACCATCTTTTTAAGTTTTGCTTTGGGCTATGCTGAAGCGATCGCCGCCCAAAGAGTATATATTGGCGTTAATGCCCTAGATTATTCCGGCTACCCAGATTGTCGTCCTGACTATATCCAAGCCATGCAGCAAGTTTTCCAGTTGGGGACAAAACAAGGACGCGAGGGAGAAGCTATTGAAATTATCGCCCCATTAATTAATTTGAAAAAGACAGAAATCATCCAGCTAGGTAATCAATTAGCAGTACCTTGGGAAATCACCTGGTCATGCTATGCCGGTGGTGATTCAGCCTGCGGTGTCTGTGATTCCTGTCAATTGCGGTTAGCAGCCTTTGCCGAATTAGGTTTAGAAGATCCCATTGATTATGTTTAAGCTGTCACGCATTTGAGAATAGGGAACAGGTGACAGGTGACAGGTGACAGGGAACAGGGAATAGGGAACAGGGAATAGGGAATAGGTGACAGGTGACAGGGAACAGGGAATAGGGAATAGGGAACAGGTGACAGGGAACAGGGAATAGGGAACAGGTGAAAAACTATTTTTCTTTCTTCTTTCTTCTTCCTCCTGAACTCCTGACTCCTAGCCCTCACAGACAACTTTTATGGCTTACGCCACGCTTCGCTATCAGCAAACCCTACTTAATCCTATGAATCAAATCTATACAACCGATGTCCTAGTCGTTGGCGGAGGCACCGGCGGAACTGCTGCGGCTATCCAAGCAGCGCGACGAGGTGTAAACACTATCCTCGTGAGTGAATTTCCCTGGTTAGGAGGAATGCTCACCTCAGCAGGTGTATCAGCGCCAGACGGCAACGAATTACAAGCCTGGCAAACAGGACTATGGGGGGCTTTCTTACAAGAATTACGGCGCAGACAACCGGGCGGATTAGATAATAGTTGGGTCAGTTTTTTTACTTATGACCCGCGGATAGGTGCAGAAATATTTGCCGACTGGGTACGAGAATCACCTAACCTGGAATGGATTTCTGGACAAGTTCCCTTAGAAGTATTGCGAACCCAAGACAGGATCACAGGTGTACGCTTTGCAGACTTTACCATCAACGCCAAAATCATTCTCGACGGCACAGAATTAGGAGACCTATTAGCTTTAGGAGAAATCCCTCATCGTTGGGGTTGGGAACTACAATCAGAATGGCAAGAACCCAGCGCACCAACAAATTTTAACGCCCTCACCCAAACCTATCCAGTCCAAGCACCAACCTGGGTAGTAGTCATGCAAGACTTTGGCGAAAATACCGCCCCAGAAATTCTCCCCGCCCCCAACTATAATCCATCCCAGTTCATAGGAGCTTGGGACAACTATGGTCCAGAAAAATTCTTGAACTATGGACGCTTACCAGCAGATCAATTTATGATTAACTGGCCTATTGCGGGCAACGATTACTGCCAAAATGCCAATCGGTTGTTAGATGTAGGGGAGAAAAAGCGCGAATTTATGCAAGAATGTTATTGGCATAGTCAGAATTTCGCCCATCACATTCAAAGTCAGTTAGGTAGGCGTTACGGATTAGCAGAAAACCTGTTTCCCCATGTTAACTCCGCCTTTGCTCTCCATCCCTATTATCGGGAAAGTCGCCGCCTAGTGGGCTTGACAACTGTTTCTGAACGGGATATCTTGCCCTTAGCCAACAGCAAAACCGCATTACCCTTTCATGATGCCATCGCCGTCGGTAACTATGCCAACGATCACCATTATCCCGGTGTAGGGTTCCCACTGCAACCTAAATCTATCCGTTGGGGTGGAAGATGGACAGGAACACCCTTCACTATCCCTTATCGCGCTATCGTCCCTGCCACCATAGATGGTTTGCTAGTTTGTGAAAAAAACATTTCCGTTTCCCACATCGCCAACGGCGCTACCAGACTTCAACCAGTAGTCATGGGAATTGGACAAGCGGCAGGTATGGCAGCTTGTCTTTGTATTATGCTAGAATGTCAGCCCAGGGATTTACCAGTGAAGAGTTTGCAGGCTGCATTACTGACGGATGACGATGCACCTAGCGTAATTGTTCCCTTGTTTAACTTATTAACTAATCATTCCGATTGGTTGTACTGGCAAACTTATTATTTAGACCATCCAGAAGCTTATCCTGGTGATGGTAACTGCCCTGGTATTGTGGTGAGACCAGATAATAAATTAAACCTCAACTGCTTTACAGGCAAATTCCAACGACTAGGTGAGCAAAATTACCAATTTAATATTACAAACGAAACCAATTTTACTACAACAAATTGGCAGATTGTGACTTTGATACCTGATATAGATCAGCAAATACAAGGGTTACCCCCGGAAAAGATACTTAAGATTTGGGGGCGGCCAAATTTGTCTGGGAATTGGTTACTTGTTGAATATATTGAAGAAGTATAAAATGAACATTTATTCAGTAAAATACAATACTTTTTTGCAAATTTTCCGGATAGACATATAAGAGTTAAGTATTAGTGAAGTAGAGAGTTCTAAAATAGACATCTACTATGCGTGCTGCCATTTCACTTTTAGTATCGAGTCTGGTATTTGGCTCCTTAGCTTTTAACTGCGAAGCAGTACAGACTCATTTTTCCGCTCTGTCAATGGCTAAGTCCGATTACCAGCTGTCACCTTTGGTGTTAAACCAGAGTTTCGACCTGGCTGATAACTCCAAACCTAGCCCCAATCAACCCGAAAAGCCCAATCCTCATCGAGGTAGTGGTCGTAGAGGATTAGATGGATAAGTTGGCAATTTCAGTTCTGTTATTCAATCGTTGGAGCGCAATACCTGCCAACCCAGAAATGATGTTACCGGATTATTGGATCTTTTAAATCCTACATACCACTTCTTGAATTGAAACGATATAGGCAGTTACAGCACTACACTTGTTTGATTTTATCGTTTGTAAATTTCTCTTTGACTGACACCAGATATAGATAGTTACAAGCACTATATCTTTAATCAGTTGCATGGCTCTCGCGTCATCACGCAAGCTATCAGTATTGCCATTTCTCTGCTAAAAACATAGACAGTTACAGCACTTCATCTCTCGAAAATTGTTGAATATTTCATCAAAACATCTGGTAATTGCTCAAACCTTGGCGTGTATTGGTGACCAAGGCACTAATACACTACCCATCTCACCTGTGGTAATCGCGTCCGGTAGACATTGGACGTTAATAGGTGATAATAATTACCGGAAGTGAGGGTACAGAAAACTTTTCTTAGTTATCAACCGTCATTGTGAATGCTGAATCTCTAGTAACTTGGCTTGTGAGCAATCCAATATTTACTTACGAAGTGAACTTGGGTTTCTATTTGCTCAAATCCCGCTTTTTCTAACCGCCCTACCAGGTTATCTGTAATGTAATGCTTGTAATAAGGTTCATGAAAAGTCTCTGAGAAGTTTTTGACAACTAATTCCATCTCCGGTACATCATTTGCCTGGATAGAATCACAGATAATAAAAATGCCTCCTGGTTTTGTGACCCGAAAACATTCTGCAATGACAGTTTGACGAACTGCCGCTGGTAACTCATGAAACAGAAAAATACAAGTTGTACCATGAAAATAATTATCTCGATAGGGCAATTCTTCGACATTCCCTTGTACGAGTTGCGGTAATTCTCCAGGAATTTGGGATAATAGTTCGTTGGCTTTCCGCAAATAGGCTGGGGATAAATCTATACCAAATAAAGATACGTCTGGTAAAGCTGCTCTGATTAACTTCAGTGTTCGTCCAGTACCACAAGCAATATCTATGACTCGGAGTTGTGCCTGGGGAATATGGTCAAATGCTGTCAGTTGGGATTTGAGAGGACAGAGGATGCGTCTTCTCATGGCATCAGTTGAGCCACCAAACAGAATTTCCACCTGTAAGTCATATAAATTGGCGGACAGTTCACTCAAATAGCCATCTGTTTGATAATGGAAGTTCTGTACATAGTAGCTGGGATAGTTATCTGTGGCTATTTCCTGGGAAAATTCTTGATATCTCCGGTTTTTAATACTTTCCCAGATATTTGGTAGGTCTAAGCATATTAATGGATAGTAACGGAAGAAATCTTCCCAAGAATTATCAAATAATAAATTTTGTGGATACACACCTGCTTGACTATCTTCCCAGTCTGTTGCCAATAACTGGTTGATGCTGTCTTGGAGTTGTGTGAGCAATTTCGGGGATAAAGGACTGATATTTGGCTGAAGTGATGGATAAATTAGGTTTTTGATCTGTGAACTTACGGTTTTGTGAGCAAAAGCAAAGTAATTCTTCCCTGATTGCAGGGCTTGGTAGCTTGATTTTGTGAAAATATCAAACATAGATAAAAGATAAAATTAGGTTTTGTTGATTGTGTCGAGTTTCATGGCTCGTCCAGATTTTTATAGCCAAAAAAATGGAAAATGTAAATCATTCATGACAATTTTTACCTGTTAACAGGTGTGAATGGTTTATTTTATGGAACTGCAAACTGCGATAGTCGCTCTTTTAGTCTTCTATGTCGCCTGGAATTTGGGTGCAAATGATGTTGCTAATGCGATGGGAACTTCTGTGGGTTCTGGGGCTATTACTCTCAAACAGGCGATCATGATTGCTGGGGTGTTAGAGTTTCTTGGTGCTGTCTTGTTTGGACAAGAGGTAACGTCTACCCTCGGCACGAAAATTGCGAATCCGGTTTTATTTGCGACGATACCACAAACTTTAGTGATGGGGATGATTTCGGTACTGCTCACGGCTGGGATCTGGCTACAAATTGCCACAGCTAGGGGTTTACCGGTGTCTTCGTCTCATGCCATTGTGGGAGCGATCGCTGGCTTTAGTTGGGTAGCATTGGGAGTAGAAGCAATAGATTGGTCATCCATTGGTTTAATTACCATAGGCTGGATTTTAACACCAATAATTACTGGAGCGATCGCCGCTAGTTTGTATAGTCTGATTCAACAATGGATTTTTAACCAACCCCAACCTCTCTCTCAGTTACAAGAATGGATTCCCTGGTTAAGTACATTGCTATTGAGTGTATTTGGTATTATTGTCCTGCCAACAATCACTCAACCTTTGAGCCAGTTCTTACTTACAGAGGGAAAAATTAATATTCCTGCCCACGACATTACCCTATTTATCGGTGGCATCGCCATATTGTCCCTAACCTTGATCAGTTGGCGACAATTGGTAAATAGTCAAATTGAAAATAAAATTCAAGGATTATTTGCCAGATTTCAAGTGCTGAGTGCTTGCTTTGTGGCTTTTGCTCACGGTTCTAATGATGTTGGGAATGCGATCGCTCCTCTAGCAGTAATTGCCTACATTAACCACCAAGGTCAAGTTCCCCGCGACGAACTCCCCATTCCCCTGTGGATTCTGGTTTTCGGTGCGATCGGCATTGTGGCAGGATTAGCAGTTTGGGGTAGAAAAGTTATTACCACCATCGGCGAAAACATTATTTCCTTAGAACCTAGCAGCGGATTTTGCGCCGAACTAGCCACAGCCATCACTATCTTATTAGCTTCCCACTTAGGTTTACCTGTTTCCACCTCCCATGCCCTTGTCGGTGGAGTTGTGGGCATTGGACTGGTACAAAACATCAAATCAATAAAATTTGCCACTATCGAAAATATCGCCGCTGCTTGGTTGATTACCATTCCCATCAGCGTCGCCCTGAGTGCCACTATTTTTACCATTATCGGAATTTTCAAAGCACTAAACTGGCACTAGTACCGCCGTGAAGTCAAAAGCAATATTGGGCAAGCTTTTTGGCGATTAAGAATGGTTGATTTATTTACGCCGTGCGGCACTAGTACCGCAGGGCGGAAGTCAAAAGTTAAAAGTCAAAAGTCAAAACTAATGTACAGTAGGCTTTTTGGCGATTGAATATGGTTGCTTTATTTACGCCGTGATGTACTAGATAGGTGGACATGAAAAAACAAAATATGTTATGTAACAAACAGGGGAATCTGCCAAAATCTATTCCCTGTTCCCTTCTATAAGTTAATAGTCTCCCATCATGATGGTAACTATCAAGCAATTGATATTCCGCACGGATTTGATGCTGGTAGTTAGGTATTCATTTGTAAGGCTTTTATAAGTTAATTAAATTGATAAGTTGAGTGAAATTGTTCAGTTTCCTGTCTTTTCTCAAGGAAACTTAATACAGGTGTTGTTCGCACGGAGTGCTGAGTAACTTAATCATCAAGGTGTTAGAGGCTAGAAACCGATGGGGCGATTTGAGAAGCGACCAGAAAACCCACGCATTAGAGGTGAGCTATCCAGAGCCGCAGAAAATGCTCTATGGGATGTAGTTGAAGATCTAGAAAATCTTCAACAAAATCTGCTGAGGTCGTTGCAGGAAGACGTAAAACGGCTAGAAACTCAAAAAAATCGCTTATCTGGCGATATTCAAAGGTTAATTGAGGAAAAAGAAAATCTCCAACAATCACGGCAAATTACTGAACAGCAGGTATTAATCCGCCAATTAGCAGAAGTTTTAGCCAAACATATATCTTCCCAATTACAATCCTCACTGAAAACTTTAGCTACTCAAGCCCTAGAGCATGACTCCTCTGATCCATCTGCGCTGCAAAATACTCAATTAAACAATAATGCTATTAATGAAATCGGACAGAATGTCACTAATATGCTAGGCAGTCTGGATGATACGGTAACTGTTGCCTTTAATTCACTATTACAAGAACTTAAAAACTATCAAGGTGATCTTTCCCAACAGTTGTCACGGATGTATAGCCAACAGCAGCAAGGGGAAGCGATACTAGCAGAATTTGTCAGTCGTCTGCGAAGTGAAGTAGAAAAAAATCCAGATGCTAACTCCGTCAAAACAACAACAGGCGGCGCACCTACAGTTTTACAACTATCTGAAAATCTGCGTAGCGAAGCCATAACTCATCAAAATGGTTCTTCGGAAAAATCTCCACAAAGAATCATGGTTGAACCGGTGGCTTTGATTCCTCATGAATCAGCACCCAGTGATTCTACATCAGCCGCCAATGCGGTTATATTATCTTCACCAATAGATAACACTCCTAAACCCAGTTCTTTCGTAAGTTCAGATTTACCAACAGTTATACCGGACAACAAAACATCTGAATCTAGTTCTTTCGTAAGTTCAGATAGATCATCAGAAGATCCAAATTCTGAACTTGGTGCTATTTTGACTTCTAAGGTATTAACAGCACCTTCTCTGGGAGATGCAAAACCTGAACCACTTTCTGTTTTAACTCCTAATTTACCCACAGGAAGACCGCCAACACCAAAATTAAGACGGGAAACAACTCCTAGACAAGCAACAACACCTAAACAACCAATCATACCTAAACAACAAATAACTCCCAAACAACAAAGATCCCGGACATTTCCTAATTGGTCACAGTTGCAGATAGGTTTCCTGTTTATTGCTTTATCTACAGTGGTTTCGTCTCTTTACAACGTAGCAATTAAAGCGATTTTCTTTACGGCTTCTAATCCTTTGGGAGGATTGCCAACACAGCAGTTAATCTTTCCGACATTGGGGAATATTTTCTTGATTTTGATGCTACGTTTATTAGTGGTTGTGCCATTAATGTTACTTTCATCGCCTATATTACATCCTCCTATTTGGCAAGAATTAGAAAATTTATTTGCCTCGTTCAAAGCCAATGCAACGCCTACTGAGAACAAAACTAAACAAACTCTATTTTTGTCAGTAATTAGCGGTTGTTTATTATTTTTATCCCAGGTATTTATTTACATTGCTATTGGTGAAGTCAGAACAGGAATGGCGATCGCTCTTTTCTTTATCTATCCAGTTATGAGCGTGTTTCTGTCCTGGTTTCTATTTCAGGAACGTCCTAATCTACTAGTTACTGGAGCAATGGCAGCAATTTTTTGCGGTGAATTATTAGTTTTAGGTAGTCAGTCTACAGGGGTGAATAACACCTCATTAGGCAGCACCACAGCCATTCTATCCGGGGTATCATTTGCAATTTACGTCATTCTCACCAGGATATGTGCTACTAAACTCAAGTTACATCCCGTATCTTTGACTTTAATTAACTTCACCACCATGTTGTTATTAAGTTTTATCTGCTTAATAATTCCATTACCCGGTAATTTAGGTTTAGCAATTAGCTCATCTAATGTCCTTGAACTGGTATTAAGTGCGTTTATATTAGGTGTTTTAACTTTGTGCAGTTACTTATTCAATAATTTTGGCATTCGTAAACTAGGGTCTCCATTCTCCTCTTTAATTGGAGCTACAGTCCCGATTTTAACGGTAATTTTCGCCGGGATCCTGCTGCAAGAATCTCTAGATATTGTCCAAGTCATCGGAGTTATCTTAGTGACCCTTGGTGCAGCGAGTATTGGCTGGAAAAAAACACCTAATCAGCTACAACCATCTAAATGAGTAGGGGGAGTTGGGGGAGTGGAGGAGGTTGGGGGAGTAGGGAGGGGAGTGGGGAATTTTCTTTTTTCTCTGACTCCTGACTTCTGACTCCTGTTATATAGAGTTATCAGCAAAAAACTTCTGGAAAACTTCTTGGAAAAATATATAGATATTTCAGGAATAGGCAGTTATAATGAGTCCTTAGATACAAAACGAAAATCATCTAACGTTCCTCCGTCCTATGCTATACCCCCTGCATCCCAACACCCTGAGTATCTAAAGTCTTTGAGTCATACCAGGGGAAGGGGTTAGCTAGTCTGATAGGAGAAACTGTCAATTTACACCCTCAATATTTACCGCCTAAAAATTCCCGAGTCAAACAGTAATTTTAGGTTTAGATTTAAAATATTTGTATCCAACTGGGTGTATAATCCGTAGTTTGATTTCAATATCACACTTGTAAACAAGCCATT
This sequence comes from Aphanizomenon sp. CS-733/32, assembly GCF_028330045.1. NCBI lineage: Bacteria > Bacillati > Cyanobacteriota > Cyanophyceae > Nostocales > Aphanizomenonaceae > Aphanizomenon > Aphanizomenon sp. CS-733/32. The sequence goes on along the minus strand of NZ_JAQMSE010000200.1, from coordinate 66,649 downwards.
TATCCGTCTGTAGAATATGACCAACGACATCGATCTGATCAAGCGTCTTGGACCTAGTGCGATGGATCAGATCATGCTTTATCTGGCCTTTAGTGCTATGCGTGCAAGTGGCCATAGGCATGGAGCATTTTTAGATGCAGCCGCAACAGCAGCCAAGTGTGCAATTTACATGACCTATCTAGAGCAAGGACAAAACCTGCGAATGACCGGTCATTTGCACCATCTTGAGCCAAAACGAGTAAAAATCATTGTTGAAGAAGTCAGACTTGCTTTAACTGAAGGCAAACTGCTCAAAATGCTAGGTTCACAAGAACCGCGCTATCTGATTCAACTTCCCTATGTCTGGATGGAAAAGTATCCTTGGATACCAGGAAGATCCCGCGTCCCCGGTACAAGTTTGACCAGTGACGAGAAAAAACAAATTGAGCAAAAGCTCCCAGCCAATCTTCCTGATGCCAAATTAGTTACCTCATTTGAATTTATGGAGTTAATTGACTTTCTCCATAAGCGATCGCAGGAAGACCTACCCCCTGGCCATCAGATGCCCTTAAGTGAAGCATTAGCCGAACATATTAAGCGTCGTCTACTGTATTCAGGAACGGTAACACGCATTGATTGTCCCTGGGGAATGCCCTTTTATGCTCTCACCCGTCCGTTCTATGCTCCAGCCGATGACCAAGAACGTACATACACAATGGTCGAGGACACGGCCCGGTATTTCCGCATGATGAAATATTGGGCAGAGCGCAAGCCAAACACAATGCGGGCTGTGGAAGAATTGGATATTCCACCTGATTGGATTGAGCCAGCAATGGAGGAACTAGATGAAATTATTCGGTCTTGGGGTGATAAATATCACAAAGAAGGCGGAGTCCCAATGATATTACAGATGGTTGTTGGTAATAAAGATGAATAGAAAACAAAATTTTTATGTTGCGTAGGGTGGCATATTTACCAACCCTACGTTGTAAATCTATTTACTCATGGGAGTTGAGGGTCAAGGCGAAAGTCTACGGTTTGGGGTTAAAACCCAATGGCTTTGTAGACACAGCACCAAAACCACTAGATCCTTCACTGGCACTAATACAAGTATTTAATGCCTGTGCGGGACTCAAATCAATTTCCCGACGTAAACCAACTACACACTCAGCAAAGGTTACTGGTAACAAACTGCGACCACAGGATGTTAAGGTAGCTACATTTTCTGGATCCTGATAACTTTTACTAATGGTAACTACACAGGTTGCTAAATCCTGTGGATTGCGAGCCTGACGACAGGAAGAAAGGGCATCCACAGGTGTGATTTGTGTACGCTTATGAATTTTTACTACACATGAAGATAACTCTCGTGGGCGGATTGTTGAGGCACAACTTTGAGATGCTGATGTAGCTGTGACTCCTACACTCAATAGTTGAGCAGCACAAACTCGATAGTCATTATTGTAGGAATCGGTAACAGCTAGAGTAGGTAAACTACCGATTAGTAATCCACCTATAGTCATAAATGATGCTGTAAATCCTCTGAAGGAATAATTGTTTTTTTTGTTCCCAAAGTGACTCATTTTTTTTTCGCTTGTTAACATAACCGGTTTCGATTCCACCAAGGTTATGCTACCGTAGAATCTAGTCCCAATTTTCTACCATCTAGGAATGTCGGTGCTTTTCCCCAAAAATTCACCGAAAAGTGGTGAATTCAACGGATTGATTGCTTGTGAATATTAGCGGTGAATAAAAGACAATTTAGCTATAAAATGTCCATGCTTTTGGGAAATATGCCATAATGGTAGGCCTGAATAAAATTTTAGAAGGATTAAATTAAGGAAACTCATGTCCCGATATAGAGGACCCCGCCTCAGAATTGTCCGTCGTTTAGGCGAATTACCAGGCTTAACTCGGAAGAGTGCTAGACGTGCTTATCCCCCTGGACAACATGGTCAAAACCGTAAAAAGCGCTCTGAGTATGCTATCCGTTTAGAGGAAAAGCAAAAACTCCGCATGAACTACGGTTTAACTGAAAAACAAATGCTGCGTTATGTCCGTAAAGCTAGACGAGTATCTGGTTCTACAGGACAGGTGTTGCTGCAATTGTTAGAAATGCGCCTGGATAATACTGTTTTCCGCATGGGTATGGCTCCGACAATCCCCGCCGCCCGTCAATTGGTAAATCACGGTCATGTAACTGTTAATGGCAAACCAGTAAATATTGCCAGCTATCAATGTCGTCCTGGTGAAGAAGTCGCTGTGAGAAACAGAGAAGCTTCTAAGAAGTTGGTGGAAGCTAACTTGCAATATCCCGGTTTGGCTAACCTTCCTAGTCATTTAGAGTTTGATAAAACTAAGTTGGCTGGTAAGGTCAATGGTGTAATTGAACGGGAATGGGTAGCATTACAAGTTAATGAACTACTCGTGGTGGAATACTACTCACGTCAAGCGTAATAGTCAGTGGTCAGCGGTCAGTGGTCAGTGGTTATTAAAAAAGCAACAACTGACAACGAACAACTGACTAATGACTCCTACAGCACGGAGTAAATAAACCAGCCATTCTTAATCGTCAAAAAGCTTGCTCAATATTACTTTTGACTTTTGACTTTTGATTTTTGACTTCCGCCTTGCGGTACTAGCCGCCAATTTGCGACATGGTACGGGTGTATGTGCCGACAGTACCAGAGTCGCGTTGCTTAAAGTTTATTGCTGATTTGATATTTAAAATTTCTCTGACTTGTATTTGTAGGTCGGTGGTGCTAATACCAGTACGTAAAGCTGTTTTTAAGTCAATTTGACCTGTTTCGTTTAATAAGCAGGGACGTAGCCAACCATCGGCGCTCAGACGCATCCGGTTACAGCGATCGCAAAAACATTCTGACATTTGGCTAATAAATCCTATTGTACCTTTAGCCCCAGGAATTTGAAATACATCGGCAGGTCCATTACCACGAATTTGGGATTCTGTCAAGCCCCAACGTTGTCGGATGGATTGACGTAAATCGGCTGAAGATATCCAACCGCGATTTTCAAATAATTCTCCGTTACCAATCGGCATAAACTCAATAAATCGAACGTGCCATTGTTTATCAATAGTTAAAGCAGCTAAATCTAAAATTTCATGGTCATTAACGCCGGGAATTACTACTACATTTAATTTTAACGGGTCAAATCCTACATCATACGCGGTTTGGATACCTTGCCATACTTATTGCCAACGTCCACGCCCATGATTACCGATAATTTCTTCAAATATATGTGGATCTAAAGAATCTAAACTGATATTAATTCTTTTTAAACCTGCATCATAAAGACTTTGGGCAATGGGAGCGAGTAAAAATCCATTTGTAGTCATTCCTATATCTTCAGTTTGGGGAAAATGAGCAATTTTTTCAATTAAATCAACTAAGTGGGGACGGAGTAAAGGTTCACCACCAGTTAAGCGAAAGCGGGTAAAACCGACAGGGATAAATACTTCTTGAATGAGGGTAAGCAGTTCTTCATCAGTCAACAATTGTTCCTTGACAATATAATCAAGTTCTGTATCCGATGGCATACAGTATTGACAACGAAAATTGCAGCGATCAATTAAACTGATGCGGAGATAGTCCACCTTGGTGATAATTTCGCTAGTTGTCATAACTCCATTTTAAGTAATGGAACAGAATTAATTACACAACTGATTTTTCTGTTCCCAGTTAAGAGTTAAGAGTTCCCTCTCTCAACGAGTGAATTTAATTTTGTCCGACTACTTAATTGCTTGGCGTTCACCCAGTGTCCCGCAGGGATAGGTTTACGTTCCACAACCCAATCTACAAATCAAGGCTGATCGCTATTTATCTAGACTTCATCCGCAAAACCGGAAACGACCAAATCTCGTTCATCCACATGATGGTTAATTTGTACAGTGCGTAAGTCCTAGATATTATTCATCATTCCAAATTTCTTCCTTAACCCTCACAGGCAGTTTCGCCAAATCAGGCAACTCTACCGCTTCCACATCTGTTATTTTATCTTTAATATTAATAGGTATATTAACTGGTTGGCGTTCTTCCACCCAGCAACTAGCCACAGGCAAAGTTTCTTCCAACTCATCTAAAGGACGAGGAATCACCATTACGGCATTTAACTCACCAATGCGTTCCGCCTCAAACATCCCCGCTTCCACAGCTACAGCCACATTAGCCACCGAACCGCGAATAATTGCCGTACACAAACCAGCACCAATTTTTTCATAAGATGCTAACTGGACATCAGCAGCTTTAAGCATGGCATCACAAGCACCCACCATAGCGGGAAATCCGCGAGTTTCTACCAACCCAATCGCTTGATTACTCAAACGGCTGTATCCACCATTTCCCATAAATCGAGTCAGACGGTTAATAGGTAGAATTATATCTAAATTAGGATAAGGACGGGCAATTACCAAACTAGAAACCAACTGTCCAAACTGTTCAGCCGTTTGTACACCAGCTTCCACAGCCAAACGGACATCAGCAATGCCACCTCGGACGATTGCTGTACAATGACCACTACCAATTTTTTCATAGCCAACTAAGTGGACTCCAGCCGACTTTAACATCATGTCAGCCGTGCCAACTATAGCGGGAAAACTGAGAGTCGAGACTAAACCTAAAGCAGTGTCTTTGAGGCTATCACGGCGACGGGATGCATGAATATTACTCAAAGCACTTTGATTATATGTTTCCATCTAAATTTTCCGGGATAAGGTTCGTATAGCGTCTTCAATCACAGAAGAATGAAAACTAGCATTTCAATATGGACTTACGTTCATACTTCATACTTAACACCTAACCTGAAGAATTGTGAGAGTTTTCGTTACCCAAGGATTGTCTATGGGGAAATAATGTACTCAGTAGCCTATTTATGCTACCTTGTCCATAGATTTGCGTACCAAAAATGTTGTGAGTTTCTAGATCAGAATCGCCAGGTTCTAAGTCTTCGGAAGTGGTTTCTGGAGACTCTGGTAGCGGGGTTTGAATGGGCGTAGAATTACTAGCCACAGGCGTTTCTGACTCTGGTGGAGACTGGCTTTTCGGTGTAGGTGAAGGTGGCGATACAGGCGTGGATTGGTGTTTAAACTCTAGAAAAGCTGCAACCGAGAGTTGAGTTGAGGAAAATGCTTTTTCCTGTGCCTCTGGTTTCTGTGGTTGAAAATGAGAAGATTCTAGGTTTTCGGCTGCTTCCTCTGGTTTCTCTGGTTGAGAATTGGTAGATTCTGGTTGGACTGCTGACGGTTCCACAATCTGCCGACTAGTATCTCCCAAAATTGAACCAGAGGGAATAACTTGTCCTGGTGCTACGGAACAGTTAAAAACCGTTGTAGCTGAACCAATACAAGCATTAGCCCCAATTTTGCCTTCACCAACCATCAAGAAACCGGCTCCCAGGTTTGCTCCTGCTTCTATTTCTAGAATACCCTCACTTACTTGGAGAATTGACCCCATACCCAGGCATACTCCAGCCCCAATTACAATTTTACTGTTAGTAGCTGCTTGTAAAATTACCCCAGGAGCTATGACTGCACTGGGATGAATAATTACGTCGCCATGAATATGAGCATCAAATCTATCGCCCAGGCGTAGCAGCGATACAGACATGGAATTTATTACCTCGGAAGCCGGAAGTTGTCAGTTGTCAGTGGTTACTTGGAAGAAGGAAGAAGGAAGAAGGAAGAATGAAGAATGAAGAATGAAGAATGAAGAATGAAGAAAATTTCTCCCCTGCTCCCTGCTCCCTGCCTCCTGCCTCTTATGGACGTTGGATAATTGCTTCTAAGACGCGGCGTTTGGCTTTGGGGTCAGTCCCAACTAAGCGTACATATTCGCCTGGGTATTCAGATACGTATCCTTCTAAGGCAGCGATCGCTTCTCTTTCGGATGTAGCCTGAATTTGACCTGCAACTGTCCAAGTACCTGTACGGAAGCGGCGTTGATCTACGTGTTCAACCGCAATTTTTGCCCCACTTGATAACAGTTGGCGCAATTGACCTACTATTTCCGCGGTTAAACTGGTGCTAGTAGCTGTCGCCGTAGCAGTTGCAGAACTTGAACCTGTACTGGTAAATGATTTGGTGCTACCAGAAGATGTTACTTGTCCGTTTGGTCTTTGGATAATTGTTTCTAAGACACGGCGTTTAGCCTTGGTATCAATCCCAATCAAACGTACATACTCACCTTGATGAGTTTCTATACACTCTTCCAAAGCAGAAACAACTGCCTGAGTGGAATTAGATTGAATTGGTTCACAACTATTCCAAGAACCAGTACGGAAGCGGCGCTCATCTACGTGTTCTGTACCAATTTTGAAACCACCAGCCAAAAGTTGACGGATTTGATCTACAGTTTCGGCACTCAGTTTGGCACTACCAACACCGTTACCATTGCCATTACCGTTGTAGCTACTGGTAGATGCAGCCGCAGGAGCTTTGAAGCTAGATGTACCAGCAACTACACCATCAGGACGTTGAACAATAGTTTCTAATACCCGTCTTCTATTGTTGTCAATACCAAAAAGGCGCACATATTCGCCACTGTGATCTCGCAAACAAGATTCTACAGCCGCAACAGCTTCACCTAAAGACCGAGTTTCAATTGCTTGACAACTTTGCCAAGAACCTGTACGGAAACGTCTTTGGTCTACGTGTTCTGTGCCAATTTTAAATCCTTGTTCTAGTAGATAACGTAATTGATCTACTGTTTCTGCACCCAAGCTATAGCTCGCCACGTCACTACTCCTTTCTAACTCTTCAACTTCAATACTTGTATAAGATTTAGCACCAGGAAGATTAAGTTCATCCCGAATCGGCGCAATACACTTGCTATCCGCAGCACAGTGATAACCAGCCCTTAAAGCCTGATTAATCCCTACTACATGGTGAGCAAATTCTTGATCCTGTGCTTGTACATCTGGCAACCTGTCCGCTTGCTGCTGGGTAGTAATTATTGATCCAGAAGCTACGTATTTACCCGGTGGGATTTCCACATCTTGAATTAGGGCGTGCATCATCACTATGCAGCCTGCGCCCACTCTGGCATTAAATACCGTAGAACGGAAGCCGATAAAACAACTATCGCCAACGTAAGCGGGTCCATGAATTAGTGCCATGTGGGTAATGGAAGCACGTTTGCCAACCCATACTGAGTATTCCTTGCCATCATCACCGATGACTCGGCCTTGCTCCAACCCGTGAATGACGACACCATCTTGAATATTGGTATTTTCACCAACACAAAAAGGTGTTCCTTCATCTGCTCTAATCGAAGTACCGGGAGCAACGATGACATTTGCACCTATATTGACATCACCAATGAGGTTACAAGAAGAGTGGACAAACGCAGTTTCATGGATTTTTGGTTCTGCTAAACTCCTTGACCATGGGGTTGGGGGTGCCGCCGTGCTGCGGACTACCATTGCGAGATTCCTCCTGAAATAAGCTTTTTGTCAGTGGTCAGTGGTCAGTTGTTAGTTGTCAGTTGTCAGTTGTCAGTTGTCAGTTGTCAGTTTTTACTTCTTCTCTGTTCCCTGTTCCCTGTAACCTGTCACCTGTCACCTGTTCCCTATTCCCTGACTATCTATACTGGTCTTTTTTGCTGTAAATTACACGATCTTCAACGTAAATGGTGTCTATAATTGCCACTACTGCTGCGTCTAAGGGTCGTTGTTCATTACCTGATAATTGCCGAGCAGCACTGCCACGACTGACAAGTACCCACTCATCCACTCCTGCCCCTACACTGTTATCGGCGGCTACCTCGTATACTGGCAGGAGATTGCCATTTTCATCTATTAATTGCAACATTAGTAGCTTCACACCCCGCAGACTGGGATCTTTTTGAGTGCTAGTTACTGTGCCACGAACTCTGGCAATTTGCATTATTAATTATGGTCTTCTACCGAAAGGGCGGATTGTGTTAACACCTTCCCGGAACTGTTCTACATCTTCGGTATAACGAATGGGGAGGACATATTCCAAGTTTTCGTGGGGACGAGCAATAATGTGGGTAGATAGCACTTGTCCACCGTTAACGCGCTTAACTGATTCTACTCCAGCACCTACGGAAGCTTGAACTTCGGAAACATCACCACGAACGATAACTGTTACCCGACCACTACCGATTTTTTCATAACCAACCAAGGTAACACGAGCAGCTTTTACCATCGCATCAGCAGCTTCTACTACGGCTGGAAAGCCTAGAGTCTCTACCATTCCTACTGCAATTGACATTTGTTTTTGTCCTTAAATTAAATTTTTACTTGTACCAGATTTAAACTCAAGCCAGCAGCCCCGTTAATGTTTTTCGTTTAAACAGTAATTAGACTAAGCGCGGAACTGTTCTACAGCTTCTGTATAACGAATTGGCAAGACATATTCTAGGTTTTCATGAGGACGAGCAATGATGTGGGTAGATACCACTTCACCACCGTTGACTCTTTTAGCTGCTTCAATGCCGGCTGCTACTGAAGCTTGAACTTCAGAAACATCTCCTCTGACAATAACTGTAACCCGAGCGCTACCAATTTTTTCATATCCTACTAAAGTCACACGGGCAGCCTTCACCATTGCGTCAGCAGCTTCTACTACTGCGGGAAAGCCTTTAGTTTCAATCATTCCAACTGCAATTGGCATCGCAGAACTCCTCAAAATTTAATCGAATTAGAACTATGGGTGGAAATTTTGGACGGGGATGCTCATCCTGATCCGAAAATACTGCCACATTTAAGCTTATGAAACCTTGGCATCCCTGGCAACATAAATTACTATAATAGTTTGTAATAAAATATATTAAAAAAAGTTAACAAAAGTTCATACGGTCTTTTATAAGATTAAAGTTCACTGATCCCTAGAGTGACAACTTATGCTTTATAATTTCTTTATCACTTTGAGAACTACTATAGTTCATAGTCCAAGCTAATTCTTTGATGGGGAGGATTGGTGAGTGCTATATATGGGACGGACGGGCTACTGGCCATATCTTTCCTGTAATTCGCTATTGCCATAAATAGTGGGTAAAAATCTGCAAATTTTACCAACGTACTTAAAAAACAAATTTAAAAGAAGCAGAAAAATAAAAAAAATGTTGTTCAAAAATTATTAGCACATCTAAGATGTTAAATTATATTTAATGGCTCAATAATAGGCTAATCTAAAGTAAATGTGCTTAGGCATATTGAGCTAAAAAAAGTTAAGAAAACATAGATTTTCGCAAAGATATTGCTTTTTGATCAAATGATTATTTAAAGGCTGTTTAAGAGAATCGGAACTGAGTTGTCAAGGAAAATATTAGATGAATGAGTTTCTATTTTTAACGAGTTGCTTTGTGCCTCTTTATAGTTTACTAGGGGCAATTTTGACATTGCCTTGGAGTATAGGCATCATCCAGCGTACGGGACCTAGACCTGCGGCGTACTTGAATTTATTGACTACCATCTTAGGGTTTGTCCATAGTTTATTAGTATTTAAAGATATCTGGAATCGAGAACAGGCAAATTTAGTAATTACTTGGTTTCAAGCTGCTGATTTTCAATTATCTTTTGCTTTAGAAATTTCCGTAGTCAGTGTTGGGGCGACAGTTTTAATTACTGGATTAAGTCTATTGGCGCAAATTTACGCCCTAGGCTACATGGAAAAAGATTGGTCTTTAGCCAGATTTTTTGGTCTAGTCGGATTTTTTGAAGCTGCTCTGAGTGGTCTAGCAATTAGTGATTCTTTGTTTCTCAGCTATGCTTTGCTGGAAGTTCTCACCCTTTCGACTTATTTACTGGTGGGATTTTGGTATGCTCAACCGTTGGTAGTGACGGCGGCGCGAGATGCCTTCTTAACAAAGCGGGTAGGTGATTTATTGCTGCTAATGGCTGTGGTGACTCTTTCTACTTTAGCGGGTAGCTTAAACTTTTCGGATTTGTATGAGTGGGCGCAAACCGCTGATTTAAACCCTGTGACATCAACCTTGCTCTGTTTGGGTTTAATTGCCGGTCCTGCTGGTAAGTGCGCTCAATTTCCCCTGCATTTGTGGTTAGATGAGGCAATGGAGGGACCCAACCCAGCTTCGGTGATGCGGAATTCGTTGGTGGTAGCCGGGGGTGCTTATTTCCTCTACAAAGTCCAACCATTATTATATTTGTCCCCTATTGCCTTAAATACTTTGGTGGTTGTGGGGATAATGACAGCGGTGGGGGCGACATTGGTATCTCTAGCCCAAATTGATATTAAGCGATCGCTCTCCCATTCCACCAGTGCTTACATGGGATTAGTATTTTTGGCGGTAGGCTTGGAACAAGGTGGAGTGGCGTTAATGTTACTCCTGAGTCATGCTATTGCCAAAGCCTTATTATTCATGAGTTCTGGTTCAGTTATCTATACTACCCAAACCCAAGATTTAACGGAAATGGGGGGTTTGTGGTCAAAAATGCCAGCTACTACCACAGCTTTTATAGTCGGTTCGGCAGGTATGGTGACACTACTACCACTGGGCAGTTTTTGGGCAATGTTAGCTTGGGCTGACGGCTTGGTGAAGATTAGCCCTTGGGTAATTGTGGTTTTAATCTTAGTTAATGGCTTAACGGCTTTGAATTTAACTAGGGTATTCCGGTTAGTTTTTTGGGGACAACCGCAACCAAAAACCCGCCGCGCTCCAGAAGTTGGTTGGCCAATGGCATTACCAATGGTGACTTTAACTATCCTGACGCTATTATTACCCCTAATGCTACAGCAATGGTATTTATTACCTAGTTGGGAAAGCCTAGATTGGTATGTAGTCGGATCTTTAGTAGCTTCTACTATTGCTGGGGTGACTATTGGCGCAACAATTTATCTGCACAAGGCTTGGTCAAGATCGAGAATTTTGATTTGGAGATTTATCCAAGACCTATTAGGCTATGATTTTTACATAGACCGGATTTATCGTTTAACGATTGTAAGTGCTGTGGCGATGTTATCTCGGATATCCGCGTGGAGCGATCGCTTTTTGGTAGATGGTCTAGTGAACTTAGTCGGCTTTGCGGCGATTTTTAGCGGACAAAGTTTAAAATACAGCATTTCTGGTCAATCCCAAGGCTATATGCTCACAATCCTCATCGTTATTAGCATCCTGGGTTTTGCCATTAGTTTCTCATTAGGTTTATTCGATAAATTGCCTTTTTAGGGAACTCTGTCACCTGTACCCTGTCACCTGTACCCTGTCACCTAACTTTCATGCTCAGTACATTGATTTTACTGCCGTTAATTGGTGCGGCTTTTATTGGTTTCTATCCTTTTACCATCTCTGGTAAATTAACGCGAATCATCGCTTTTTTCTTTAGCATGATGATTTTCCTATGGAGTATTTTTCTAGGAATTCAGTTTAATCCTGGAGAAGTTGGTCAACAGTTTGCTGAATCATTGCCTTGGGTAGATGCTATTGGCTTAAACTACAATCTGGGTATAGATGGTTTATCTTTACCGTTGTTAATTCTCAATGGATTATTGACTTGCATTGCGATTTATAGTAGTGATGAATCCCAACAACGTCCGAGATTTTATTACTCTCTAATTTTGCTATTAAGTGCTGGAGTCACCGGGGCATTTTTAGCACAGGATTTATTATTATTCTTCCTGTTTTATGAGTTGGAACTAATACCTCTATATTTGCTAATTGCGATTTGGGGGGGAGAAAAACGGGGTTATGCAGCCACAAAATTTCTGATTTATACAGCTTTTTCAGGAATCGTCATTTTAGCTAGTTTCCTGGGGATGGTTTGGTTGAGTGGTTCTCCCAGTTTTGGACTAGCAACATTAAATGCCCAATCTCTACCCCTAGCAACGCAAATTTTACTCCTTGTCGGAATTTTGGTAGGTTTTGGGATTAAAATTCCCCTCGTTCCCTTCCATACTTGGCTACCAGATGCCCACGTTGAAGCCTCCACACCCATATCTGTGCTGTTGGCTGGGATATTATTAAAATTAGGGACTTATGGCTTACTGCGATTTGGGATGAACTTGTTACCAGATGCTTGGGCTTATGCAGCACCTTGGTTAGCCACATGGGCGGTAGTTAGCGTTTTGTTTGGGGCATCTTGTGCGATCGCCCAAACTGACATGAAAAAAATGGTAGCCTATAGTTCTATCGGTCACATGGGCTATGTCTTATTAGCAGCCGCCGCATCCACACCCCTCAGCGTCTTGGGTGCAGTCATGCAAATGATTAGTCATGGGTTAATATCCGCCATGTTATTCCTGTTGGTGGGAGTTGTCTACAAAAAAGCTGGTAGTCGGGATTTAAATGTCATTCGGGGACTACTGAACCCAGAACGAGGTTTACCAGTGATTGGTAGCTTAATGATTGTTGCCGTCATGGCTAGTGCTGGTGTACCGGGAATGGTGGGATTTATCTGCGAATTTGTGGTTTTTCGAGGCAGTTTTGCAGTTTTTCCCGTCCAAACATTGTTAGCAATGCTGGGAAATGGTTTAACGGCGGTTTACTTCCTAATTCTCTTAAATCGGGCCTTTTTCGGACGGTTATCAGCAGCAGTTACTAACCTACCTCGTGTGTATTGGAGCGATCGCATCCCTGCCATCATTTTAGCAGTAGCGATCGTTATTTTCGGCATTCAACCCAATTGGTTAGTCCATTATACCCAAGCCACAATTACCACAATGGTAAACACCAATAGTCATCATCTAGTCGCAAATCGGGAACTCTTGGATTCTTAACCACAATAAGCTCATCATAGACATCAAAAAAATCCCAAAAATCATAGTTCAGACATTTGCATCCCAGGAGAATTGACATGATCACAACTGAAAAAAATCCCCCTTACAACCCCCTAGCTGAATATATTCACCGCTTACAAACTGGTGGAGCATTATTGAAAGATAGTCCCGAAAACGTTCTAGAAGTTGTTGGTATTCTCAAAAGTTATGGTGTAGTTTTAGATGCCTATTCTAAAAATCTTATCTACATTGCTGAACATCAATTTTTAGTATTTTTTCCCTTCTTTAAATATTTTGATGGCGATATTTCTGTTGCTAAATTATTCCGCCATTTATGGCATGATCGGATTAATTTTGAATATGCTGAATATTGCATGAAAACCATGATGTGGCATGGTGGCGGCGGTTTAGACGCATACTTAGATACTCCAGAATTTCACGATAGAGCTAAAGCTGTTATTGCTGCTAAATTTAAATATAATCCCCTGATATGGGGACTCAATGAACTGTTTCCCGAATTTTTAATAGAACAGTTACGAGTCTCTGCTTATTACACTGGATTAGGTCAATTTTGGCGAGTCATGGCGGATATGTTTCTCAATTTATCAGATCCCTATGACAACGGTGAAATTAAATCAATTCCCCAAGTCGTCGAACATATTAAATTGGCTTTAGTTGCAGATGCCATGAAACCAATTACATATAGTGTTAAAATCGGCGATAAAGTTTATGATCTGATTCCCAAATCAGTTGGTTTAACCTTCCTTGTAGATACCGCAATTCCCTATGTAGAATCAGTATTTTTTAGAGGTACACCATTTTTAGGAACAGTTTCCTTAAACGCCCAAGCGTATCAAGTTCCCCCAGATCAATCTCGTTTCCAATATGGTGCATTATACGCAGATCCTTTACCTATTGGTAGTGCAGGTATTCCTCCCACTTTGTTAATGCAGGATATGCGTCATTATTTGCCGGAATATTTACATAATATTTATCGCCGCAGTCTCAGGAGTGAAGATGATTTGCGAGTACAAATTTGTATGAGTTTCCAAAAGTCTATGTTTTGTGTCACTAGTGCCGCAATTTTAGGACTTTTACCTTATCCTCTAGATAGTCAAGATTCATCTGAGCAAAAACATAATCAAGTTTATTTAGAAAAGTGGATGTCAAGATTAGAGAATTCCCGGTTATTAGAAGTGAATAAATAAAGTGGGTTCTTCGGTTCTTTTTATGGAAAACCCGGTTCAAAATCATGGGAAGGCTTATTGTGTGGGCATTTCATTGAAAGTATGGCGATGATTGTTTAGAACCCTTCTCCCGTAAGGATTTTGTTATGATCAATCCTCAATCACCATGATCAACTGCATTTCTAGTCAGAGATTAGAAACGAGATGTGGTAGGGATTTCAGCTTAAGTTGACACCAATAAGCTTTTACTTTACCCCTACCGATAGAATCGAACGATTAAGTCGTTTTGAGTGATGTCAATAAATTATGAATTAGTGTTAGAAGTCGGGGATCTGAAAATTAACTGTATAATCATTGATATTAGTTTCATCTGTGGAGTTAAATCTAATGACACAAGCTGCAATCACAAATTTAGAATTAATTCAACCTTTAGCTAATCATCAGGCTTTAACAGATGAGCAATTTATGTTATTGCCGGAAAATGATAATCTTTATGAATATGTGAATGGAAAGCTAATTATAGTGGCAAATTCAGGTGTAGAACATGGCTACTTAGCTCTAACTATTGGATATTTCCTAACGGGCTTTGTCCGTGATCATAAACTCGGAATAACTTGTGATTCTAGCACTGCTTTTAAGATGAAAACTGGTAACAAAAGATCACCTGATCTTGCTTTTATTTCTAAGGAAAGGTTAAAAGGTTTAAAACGATTACCCAAAGGTTTTTTTGATGGCGCTCCTGATTTAGCTGTAGAAATTATTTCTCCTAATAATACTTTTGAAGAAATTCATAATAAATTAGTCGAGTATTTCGAAAATGGAACTTGTTTAGCATGGGTAATTTTGCCAGATGAAGAATGTGTATTAGTTTATCACAAACCTAAGCCATCCCAGCTTTTGCAATTGGAAGATAGTCTTGATGGAGAAGATGTTATTCCTAATTTTAATTTGCCTTTGATAGAGTTATTTCGAGAATTATCTTTTTAGATATATAGGACTCCTATTTGATTTTTGATAGCTTGCGTGGCGTAGCCATAGAAGAATCAGTAGGTATCACTGAGTTAGAACGGATGATTTTATCTGTTAAACCATTTCTGTTTCTGAAATAGAGTGAAAAATAAAATACTAAAATAAATTAATCAGGTTGGTTTTGCTGTAATTCTTGTAATTATCATTTAGTACCTTCAATAGTTTTGACCATTTCCCTTATAATCAAGTTTACGCAAGTAAGTCTCTACTGTTAATTTTTTGCTAGAAGTTCAATTTTGGGGAATTTATGCACAAAGCACCTGCTGAAGTGAGTGATATTAAACTGTTGGTTTTAGATATAGACGGGACAATTGCTGGACATTCCAATACTCTTAGTCATATTGTCAAAGAAGTAATTGCTGCTGTACAAGCAAAGGGAATTAAAGTTGCTATAGCAACAGGAAGAATGTATTGTTCGGCTTTGCGGTTTCACCAGGAAATTGGCTCTACAATGCCTTTAGTAGCTTATCAAGGCGCTTGGATTCAAGATCCCAATACTCAGAAAATTCATCGTCATTTATCTGTATCTAGAGATATTTCCTTGCAATTACTAGAATACTTTGAACAGCCAGATTTGCGATCGCTCCTCTCCGTGCATTTTTACATCAACGACCAGCTTTATGTCCGAGAAATTACCAAAGAAACGGAAAATTATCAACAGCGCTGTGGTGTAAATGCTATTCCCGTCGGTGATTTACGTCAATTATTAGAGTATGAACCCACTAAAATTTTAGCTTTATGTGATGACGCAAACTTAATTCAACAACTTTTGGCTAATTTACGCCGCAGATATCAACCCACAGAATTATATATGACAACATCTGTGGCTACTTTCTTGGAAGCAGCTAATACTCATGTTAATAAAGGCAATGCCGTCCGCTATCTAGCGGAAGAAATACTAGGTTTAGAAAGTCATCATGTCATGACTATTGGTGATAATTTCAATGATGTAGAAATGCTCAGTTATGCTGGCATTGGTGTCGCTATGGGTGAGGCACCAGTCGAAGTGCAAGCGATCGCTCACTGGGTAGCACCTAGTGTAGAATTAGATGGTGCAGCGATCGCAATGGAAAAATTCTTACTTAATTAAAACTCTACACATAAGAAAAGACACCGACGACTGGCCGTGTTTCGTCTCGGTGTCCTTCCTAATTTCGCTCCTCACACACCTGCGATTCTATGCGGAGATATTTATTTTGTCAAGATAATTTCTCAAAGATTTTGTAAAGTTTGTGTGAATATCAATAAATCGCAAAACCTGTAGGGGCGCAGGGACTGCGCCCTCGATTGCATTGCATCCTCGCGATAACCGCTTAAAGTTCCACAGGTGCAACAATTCCCAACTTGTCCTCTAACACACACCTTAAAACCAACTGAGTTGCTATCAGCAATCCCAAGCGAGCTTGAGCCAATTCTGGATCATGAATTTTCACTTCCCCCCAAATCCGACAATTACACCAAAACCGCTCAAAAGCTTGACTTAAATTCCCACCTGCCTTTTCCCAGTCAATAGAACTACTATCAGCACAAACCAAATCATCTACCACCTTAACTAATTGATAAATTAGAAAACTCTCATCAAAGTGGTCAAGAAGAAGTTTCTGCTCACAATTTAGCAAAGGTATAGAGTTAACAGCTATAAAACCATTGAAATCTGTCCTATCAAGTTCAATCAATCCTTCATTCTGTCCTAAGCGCAGCAAAGAACAACAGCGGGAATGAGCATATTGAATTGCAAAAACCTTTGATGAACTTAATGAAGTTGGTAATTGGTCATCTAAAAAATTATTCACCAAATCTCTAGTTTTTTTGGCAACTATTAAATTTTGTAACCAAGCAGCTAAAGTAGAGTCCATGAGTTCTATATGAATCTCACCGGGGGGAACTACTTTCACCCTAAATAAACTATCACTGTTTTGGGATAAATGTCCGGCAATGCTTTCGGCAAGCGTGGCGATAGCTCCAGCACCCTCCATAACTGGTAAATTCTGAGATTTTGATATTCTGATAGCCACACCAGAGATATATAAAATTTTTTGATTATATCCTCCTTGGTAGAGAGGAACTTTTATCCCTTTTATGCCTGTAATTTCCTCCTTATCAGTAAAAATACTGAGGGAAGACATTAAATACCTAGCTATTAACTGTTTAATTGCTTTATTTTGCCCAGAAAGTAGTCTATGCGACACGTATCCTTTTGTAAAAAATTATGGTGTGCATCATTTTATCCTGTTCCATCTACCTTGAGATAGAAGTTTACTGATGTCGGGAAAAATGAGAGTAGGATGAAATTTGATGAATAATGTATAAAAAATGGGTAATCTTTACTACCCTTGTTGTACAGTAGGAAGTATAAGAAAAAATAGAGAGCAATTTAGCTTTCTATCCCATTGGAGGGCTGGCGCTGTTAGGCGTTATGCCTACCCCGTTAACACAAAGACACTCCTTGCACTTTTCTTATCAAGTCTTTGTTTTCAGCCAATAGCTCTTTGTTACCTATGCAATCTCCATCTTCCTTTTCCGAAGCTTCCCGTCCTTTCTTAACCTGGCAACGTATTCTTGACTGGGCCCAAGAACACTACCGCTGCCGCACCTTCAGTAAAGACGAGCGCATTCCAGCTAGACCTGGTTTGCTCTATTTAGTCCAAAGAGGTGCTATCCGCATGGTAGGAACTGCCCAAGTCAGTGCTACTGCTAGTCAGTTAACATCTAGACGCATTAACAGAACACCCGAAGAAGCCTTCTTGGGTTTTGTGGGAGCAGGACAACCTTTTGAAATTGTTGCTCAATCTCCATTCACCCTCCAGTCTTACGCCCACGTTGACCAAACAGCCGTGCTGTGGATGTACTGGCATGACCTCGACAACTGGCCTCACTTCCGCCGTGAAGTTATGGATGCTTTTAGATATCAGCACCAGCGCAAGTTGTTATGGTTGAGTGCTTTAGGACAACGTCGCACAATTGACCGCCTCCTAGGATTCCTCACCCTACTGATTGAGGAATATGGAGAGCCTTCAATGAGCGAAACTGATCCTGATGTCATTCGTGGTTATTGCTTACCCTTCCCCCTTACCCATGCCCAAATTGGCAGCGCCATTGGTTCAACCCGTGTTACTGTCACTCGTTTAATGGGTAAATTACGTCAACGTGGCTTAATCCTTACCCAAGGAGATAATCTGATTTGCTTACCCGCTGAATCTATCAACAGAGCCAGCTAGGACCTAGTTCAAATCTCTAATGAGCAGTAGATTGATAGATGTTGACTGAGAGCTTGCCACTCTCGGACACACCAATGGCAGGTATCAGCGGATTCTAACTAGTCCAAGTTGGGTAATTAGTTCTGTGAACCTGCTCCTCATTTTCACCAATCTGTTTGACCACCACAAGCAGATTTTGGGTAATCGGGTATGAAATGTCAGCTATCTGGGACAAAAGGTTTTCTAGTGCCTTCATTACGAATGCAGCACTAATAACGCTAGATCGGCAAATTGGGGCCACCCACCTGGTTCCAATTATTGATCTTGGCTGTATAATACAGCATGAGTCAGGATTCAGGAGTTAAGAATCTCTTACCATCAGGCTTTTACTGTAGATTCTGTATCTCATTCAAGTGCATACCGCTATATAAATAATTATCTGGGAATATTTGAAATTTTAAAGATGAGTTTTTTTCTACATCCTGAAAGTGCTTAATTGTCAGAATCAGGATGTCCCGGATTAGAGGATTTACAGGATTTTTTATGAATATTTATCTGGGAATATTTCAGATTTTTAATATTAGTTTTTTTGTTCATCCTAAATATCCTTAAATCCTGTATATCCTGATTCTGGTAGTAGAAATTTACGCGATATCATCCAAATCCCACCAGGATAAATAGAGAAAAAAATGAATCACAAAGCCAAATTACTAACTTTTGCATCTGTAACTATCACGGTTTTTGCTGTTACTGTCGGAACAGTGATTGCACAGACAAAACTCACCAGTCAAGCCAAAGTAACTATTAATAGTATTGGTCCAGTAAAAATAGGTATGAATCTTCCTGAAGCTGCTGCTGCGGCTAATACTCGTTTATATGTTGGCTATGCTGGAAGTGATAGTTGTTACTCGCTGCAAACAGAAGGAGAACTCAAAGGTGTGTCATTTATGGTCACAAAAGATGATGTTAAGAGTCGTCTTCAATATATTACCAGCGATGTTATTGCCAGGGTAGATGTAGATAATTCCAAAATTACTACTCTTTCTGGAGCAAAAATTGGTGATACAGAAGCGCGAATTAAATCACTTTACCCTGGACAAATTAAAGTTACACCCCATACATATATAAAGGGAAATTATTTAACTTTTATCCCCAAAAATAAAGCTGAACAAAACTATCGCATTGTTTTTGAAACAGATGGTCAGCGTGTAATTAGGTATAGAGCAGGTAAACTACCAGAAGTAGAATATATTGAAGGATGCAGTTAACTTAATTGTCTGAATCAGGATGCTGAGGATTAGAGGATTTACAGGATTTTTTACCAATATTTATCTGGGGGTATTTCGGGTTTTGAAGATGAGTTTTTTCTTCATCCTGAAAATGCTTAATTGTTTGAATCAGGATGCTCAGGATTAGAGGATTTACAGGATTTTTTATGAATATTTATCTAGGAATATTTCAGGTTTTAAAGATGAGTTTTTTTCTACATCCTGTACATCCTTAAATCCTGATTCTGACAGTAGGGTGTGTTAGCGAAGCGTAACGCACCAAAATTGATAAAATTTAATTTCATGAATTAATGTGAGTTACGTTTATGGACAATTATTCATGTAGATATTAGAGATAGAAAAATTTGAATTCAGAGAGATATTACAGAGGAAGGGGTAGCTAGTGAGTTGGTAGATTTGGGAGTACCAAAAACAGATATAGTTTTAGGTTTTAAGCAACCTTATATGAGACAGTTTACTGATTTTGCATCGGTTTAGATTTTTTGAGTTCGTGCTTTAAAACCTTGGCGCAAAATCAAAAATATTCATCTACACCGACTAAATTCTGCTTCTGGTAAATTAGCAAATGCTTCTTGTACCGTTAAATAAGGTAATAATCCAAATAATTCAAATTTAGGACTATGAGTAGGTAACGGTAAATTAATACTACCCATATCTTTTTTACAACCAATAAAAAACAATCTCTTTCTTAATTGAGGAGTCCCAAAGTCAGCCGCTAAAAGTACACCACATGAAACATTATAACCTAAATTAATCATATTATTACAAATTTCTTGGTATAGCTTTCCACCTCCTAGACCCTTTAAATTAGATACATTTTCCATTACGAAAAAAGCAGGTTGTAAACATTCAATAAACCTTAAAAACTCATAAATCATCCCACCACTTTTATCTTGCAAACCTCTTTGTTTACCAGCTTGACTAAACGGCTGACAAGGTGGTCCACCAAATATAATATCAGGTTTATTGATTTCACCAGAAATATTTTGCCAGAAACTTAACGGATCTGTGATATGAGAAATATCTTGTTCTATAACTTGAATGAAATTGCCAAAATAACCCCTTAAAGTTGCACAAGCATCACCCCAATTATCAACAGCTACTTTAGTTTTTATCCCTGCTATATCAGCACCAATATCCATACCTCCCGCACCACTAAATAAACTCATTCCAGTCAAAGAACGATTTTCAAATCCTAATAAATTAGCTTGTTTAACTAATTGTTGAAATACAGCCTTAGCAAGTGGAACTGGAACAGCATTACCAACCTGAAGTTGACTACTGGTTAAAGTTCCCTGCAACTGTAAATCATCAGGTAATCCTTGTAAACGAGCCGCTTCACGTACAGTAATAAATCTGTCTTGATAGGGATGAACAAACTTGTTAAAAATATAACCTGTAACTGTTAATGAAGGTTTATCAGGATCAAGACGAATCATTCTTAAATTTGGTCCACCTTGTCGGTTAGGATCATGTTTTACATAGAATTTAAAACTTTCGTGCCAAAGTTCTTCAGGTAAATCTTGCATTTTTTGCCCTATTTTCAGAGCATTAATTCTTTTTTGAACATCCTCTCCTACTCGTCTTGCAATGTGATTTGAAATCACTTCTAAAGAAATATTAAAATCTAAATTTTTGGTTAATCCATTCATCTCTTATATGACTTTCCGTAAAGGTTATTATACCATCAAAGAGATTAAAAATTTCTTTTTCTGGTGGTAAATCGGCAACTATTTTTGCTTGTCTTGTTTCATCTATTGTCCATACAATATCTTGAAGTTCAAGCAAATAATCATTATAGTGACGTACAGCATGAATATTAGAAAGCAGAGCAGTTTTCACTGTTATTTTACTATGCTTTGGCTTTTCCGAAGCAGCAATTTTTAAAACTTGATAAATTCCTTTTTTAATATCATCAGTTCTATCCATACCCACACTAGACTTACTATCAGAAATAGATTCGTACCCTTCACCACTTTTTCTTTGAGGCCAATTTACTGGTCTAGGAATAGGTTGTCCGCAAGCATTAGTTAACCAATAAACAGATTCTGGTAAATTTCCCTTACCCCTAGCAGCTTTATTATATGCAGAATAAGCAATACTCCAAAACTGGAAATAACGAGAGAACAGTTGATTATCTTTATTAAAAGCTGCTCCCATTTGCTCATATATCCATACGGAGGAATTATTATTTCCCCTAATTCCTAAATTTATAAGTTCATATTTATATACCTGATCTTTCAACTGAGGAAGAATAATATGCAAATTAGATGAACTAAGAAAAGAATTATCTGTAGATGAATGTGAACGAGATAATAATTCACCTTCCTCTCCCAATTCAGTTTGTATTTCAACAGGTACTGCTAAAGGCATAGTAGTAAGTGGAGCAGCTTTAACTTCTGAAAATAAGACTATATTCTCTTTTTCGTCATAAATTATGACATCAATAGGTTCAATACCATGATAGATTTTTAAATCTTGGGAATTGATTTTAAATAATAGCTTTAAAAATACACATAATAACCGACTTGTTGTTTTGCCAATTGTTCCAGATGGAGGCTTATTTGCATGATGAAAAGAAAACCTTCCTTCCAAAATACATCTTGGACAAGCATTAGTATATGGATAAATTAAAAGCGAAGAATTATCATTTGGACAGTACAGCCATCCTTTATTAGCGAGTTTTCCATAGTATTCAGCAGCGACAATTAAATCAAATGCAGCCGCTATTGATAGTCCAGGTGCAGTAGCAGTTAGTTTTGCATTATCGAGAGCTTGCTGAATAAGAATTGTTGCTAATACTTCTTCGTGGGGATAGACTTCTAGGGGTTTAACTCTTGCTAAAAGGTTGGCTATTTCATCAACCTTAACAGAATCATCCTGATTATGTTCCATTGGTCTTTAAATAAATAATTTACTAATTATTATATAATGAATATTCATGTTTTTTACCTATTCTTGTCTGACTTCATCAGTCAACTTAAACTTCTTCCGACTTAAAACATTCTGATACTCTGCTAAAATCTCCTCAGAAACAACCCACTCACAATTAGGACTATCCACAACAAATTGAATTACATCCCTTGGTTCTCTCCCCTTGAGAACAGCAGAAACTAAAACGTTAGTATCAATAATAACTTTCATTCTCCACGCCGATAAGCTTCAATTTCTGCCGCTATTTCCTCATCTGTAACCTCTTCCACACCAGGAATAGCCTGAGTTTTATCAAATAAATTCCGCAATTTATTACTAATTGTATCCTGCGGGTTATCTTCAGCTAAAACAATAATCTCCACACGCTGTCCAACCTGAAAAGGTAAATCAGATAAAACTACCTGCTTAGGGTTTTCAATGGTGATATAAGTCTTGTAAGCATTCATAATTTATTCTGCTATTTATCCTATATATATTTTAGGATACTTTTCTTACTTTGGGTCTACCCTTCGGGATCTCTAAGAGAGATTGCGGTAAATAAAAAACCCAAAAAATATCCATCATTAAAGCCTCATTAATAACTTGTTGACGAACTGATTTAGAAATAGATGACACTGGTATTATACTAGTTGTTCAAAATCTGGAAGAGAAAAACCTTTCCACTTTAAAAGTGCATAGGCATAAGCTTTTTTCAGCATTAAATAATCAGCACTCACTCGCAGAGATTTCAACAATAATCTATCAGATTCACTTAATTGATTATTTTGATTTTTTTCTAGCAGTTGAAAATGTAATTCTTGCTGACTTTCTGGAACTTGACCTTGAGCAATATTTAATAATTCCTCAATCGTCAATTCTTGCATAACCGTTAATTCCCCTTGTAATTCCAGAGGTGCATAATCAACAGCAGGAGGAGCATTAATTTGAGTAGTCATAATTTATGGTTGTATTTGACCTATATACATTTTATAACATTTCTCTTCCTTTGCCTGAGATATAAATTATGGTAAAGGAGCATTTTTAGTTTTATGAATATTGATCTGGAATATTTCAGATTTTAAAGATTAGTTTTTCTAAAAATTCTTAATTGTCAGAATCAGGATGCCCAGGATTGGAGGATTAACAGGATTTTATATGAATATTTATCTGGAAATATTTCAGATTTTAAAGATTAGTTTTTTTCTACATCCTGAACATCCTTAAATCCTGGAAATCCTGATTCAGACAGTATGCTTCATTAACTCCGTGTCCTCTGTGCCTCTGCGTGCAAAAAAAAACAATCCAGGGGCGGACAAACCGCCCCCATTAAAATCAGGTAACACCAAAAACAATCACTAAGCCCAAAACAGCCCCAAAAACGATCAAGGCATAGAATTGAACCCGACCATTTTCCAAGTATTTCAAACCTTCACCACTGACAAGAGTAAAGAAACCCGTGAGGTTAACAGCGCCGTCAACAACGCGGAAATCAACTTCCATAACTTGTCTAGCCACACGACGCAAACCGAGAACAAAGACACGATGATAAATGTCATCAAAGTACCACTTGTTCAAAGATAGATCGTATAGCGGTTGAATGTTTTTAGCGATCGCACTCGGATCAATTTTACGAGCCAAATACATCAGCACCGCCAAAGTAATCCCCACCACAGAAATCGCCACAGAACTACCCGCCATCACATAAAACTCATGGGGGTCAAACTCCGCAGCCTTTTCCATAACTTCTGCTAAAGTTTCGTTAGGAGAAAAGATAAACTGCTCAAAATAATTGGCGTAGGGAGTTCCCACCAAACCAATCAACATTGAAGGAATAGCCAACACCGCCAACGGTAAACTCATCGTCCAAGGCGACTCATGGGGCGAATGGCTGTGTCCGTGGGAGTCATGGGAGTGACTAGCCAATTCTCCCTTTTTCATCGCCCCAGGACCAAAATTAGGAGCTAGTTCTACTGTCCCTGATTTCTGTGCCAAAGCAGCAGCCGCATTTTTGAGTTTTACCTTGATTTTCTCGTCATTACCCCGGAATTTACCTTCAAATGTTGAGAAATACATTCTAAACATATAAAAAGCTGTAATCCCTGCTGTCACCCAACCAATAAACCACAGGAAAGGGTTAGCAGCAAAAGCCGCACCGAGAATTTCATCTTTTGACCAGAAACCAGCAAAGGGAGGAATCCCTGCAATGGCCAAGCAACCAATCAAAAAAGTGAAACTTGTCACCGGCATATATTTTCGCAGTCCGCCCATTAACCGCATATCTTGGGCTAATACAGCATCATGACCAACAACTGATTCCATGCTATGAATTACCGAACCAGAACCCAAGAACAGCATCGCTTTAAAATAAGCGTGGGTCATGAGGTGGAATAATCCCGCACTGTAAGCGCCCACACCCATAGCCATAACCATGTAACCCAGTTGGGAAACGGTGGAATAAGCCAAACCCTTTTTGATGTCGTTTTGGGTAATGGCGATGGTAGCCCCCAAAAACGCTGTAAATGCCCCAGTATAAGCAATGACGTTCATTGCGGCTGGGACATTTTCAAATACTGGGTACATCCGGGCAATGAGGAATACACCCGCCGCCACCATTGTCGCCGCATGGATGAGGGCAGAAATAGGTGTAGGCCCTTCCATTGCATCTGGTAGCCAGACATGGAGGGGGAATTGGGCAGATTTAGCCACAGGTCCCAGGAAGACGAGAATTGCCAACAGAATGGCGAGGAAATTGCTAATAGAACCGGTTTCTACTAGGTTGGATAGGCGATCGCCCATAATCATGAAATCAAAGCTGCCTGTCGCCCAGAACAGCCCCAAAATCCCCAATAGTAACCCGAAGTCACCGACGCGGTTGGTGACAAATGCCTTTTGACAAGCATCCGCCGCTGCTTTGCGATCATACCAAAAGCCCACTAGCAAGTAGGAACACATTCCCACCAGTTCCCAGAAAATATAAACTTGTACTAGGTTAGGACTGACCACCAAACCTAACATTGAAGAGCCAAATAAGCTGAGATAGGCGTAAAATCGCACGTAACCTGGATCATGTGCCATATAGCCATCGGTGTAAATCATCACCAAAACGGCTACTGTTGTGACAATCACCAGCATTAGAGATGTCAGGTGGTCAATAGTGTAGCCCATCGTCAGGTGAAAATTACCTGCTGATGCCCATTCCAAAGTCCAAAGATAAGGCGCGTGGCCTTGAATTTGACTCCACAGTAAAGCCAACGACAGCGCCATAGAAGCCCCCATCAGGGAGATAATGACTATAGCATTTAGTTGTCGCAAGCGGTTCGTCACCTGATTTATCGAGATTAGCCCTAGACCGACCAGTGTTGCTCCCAAAAGAGGTAATACTGGAATCAGCCAGGCATACTGATAGATTACTTCCATCACTAACGCCTACTTTTAGAATTCTGTACAAACAAATGAGAAGATGAAAAAATCAAAATTCAATGGGGTGAGGGTTTGTGTTTGGGAATGAAAGACTAGAAATTATTTACTAATCTCTACTGCTTTTAATAGCCCAATACCTTCAAGTTAGCTTGAATTTTCCCACCTCAAACTTCAGTTAACTGAAAATTTTCACCAACTGCTCATAATTGTGACACACACCCTTGAGGATAAAATACCCCACCCGATACCCTTTGGGTGGGGTGTTAACCATGGTTTTAGATTTGCTTCGTTGTTAGTTGTCAGTTGTCAGTGGCAAATCTTTTCTCCCTGCTCCCTGCCCCCTGCCCCCTACTCCCCTACTCCCCCGCCTCTTACCTCCTAACTCCTAACTCCTGACTCGGTGACTCCTGACTCCTGCTGTATCTATTTTTTCCTGATTTGTATATGCGAGTTTAATTGCTTCTAAGGCTAGACGTAAATCGTCTCTACTCCGAAAACCTTCCAGTCTTTGTCTAACTATACCTTTTTCTATCAACAGTAAGGTTGGTAATGATTTCAGTCTATAAGTATTTGATAGCTTGAAATTTTGATCAGCGTTAACTCCCACCAATTTAAGGTCATCACCACATTGAGTCTGAAATTGTGATAACAGCGGGTGAATGATGCGGCAAAGCCCACACCAGGGAGCTTCAAAATTCACCAAAACGGGAACAGGGGATTCTAAAACTTCTTGAGTAAATGTCCGTTCATTAACCGACAACACCATGATGCCTCTTGTGATTATAAGGTTTTTATATCAAAAGTTGGTTGTCAGCAGGAACAAATTGGTAATTTATACCATTTTGAATTTTAAATTTTCTAGCAACAGACAAGACGGAGGATATCAATTGTTTCGTGTTAACGCACCATAGGTATTGATGAAATTCAGCCGACAACAGGGTTTTACTCCTGACTCGGTGATTCCTGACTCCTGCTATTAAAGATTTTGATGTTTCCTGCTGACAAAATAGCCACCGTGTACACCGCGCTGGCTGTTCTACATTTTCAATCTTGATTGCTATTGATTGCTACTGCCTGGGAAAAATTTGACAATGCTGAGAGTGCGGGTTATTGCAGTCTCTACATTGCTATTTATTGCCTGTTTCCAGTTTGGTGGATGACTATTTCTTGTTTACGAGTATAAAGCCCACTGAAACCTGATGAGTAAATTATTTTTCTGATCCCAGGGGAAAAAATCTAATGATATATGTTTGAGTTTATCGTACATTGTTTTGGTAGCAAGTGATCAGGACAAAATTTTGTTAAATTTATATGTTTTGTTGATCTTGGGGATCACACTAAACTACCACATTATCATACTTGTTGCCACTAATAACAAGG
The DNA here is from genome assembly GCF_028330045.1 of Aphanizomenon sp. CS-733/32. Taxonomy (NCBI): domain Bacteria; kingdom Bacillati; phylum Cyanobacteriota; class Cyanophyceae; order Nostocales; family Aphanizomenonaceae; genus Aphanizomenon; species Aphanizomenon sp. CS-733/32. Next base: position 39,540 of record NZ_JAQMSE010000200.1, on the reverse strand, counting down.
GGTGAGACCACCATAATAGACCTGTGAAAATGGCAACTCCTAAATAAGCAGGGCGGAGAAATTCCTGCCAGTGTAAGGATTGACGACCATCAATAATCGCTTGAAAGGGGATAATGGAAGTTCGCTGTTTGACAAGTTCAAAGGCTTCTCCATAACGTTGACTTAAACGGCGATCGCCATGCCATACTCCAAATAGATGATGTAGTACCAACCCAATGGAGGTGACAAGGGTAAAACTAGTACCTAGCCACAAGGTATGGGCTACACACCAAATAACTTGTCCCACCATTTGCGGATGACGGGTAATACGGATAATTCCTGTTTCATAAAGATGAACTTGGGGCTTTTGAATGGCAGCAATTTCTAGTAGATTGAAGGTAGCAGGATATAAAAATAAAAAGGATATAGCTGATAGTACCCAAACTAATGTGCTTACGCCTGTTATGTCCTGTACTTGCCAAAGTTGCTGTCCATCATAACGGTGATTAAAAAAGTAAACAATTAAGATCACAGCCAAAGAGAGGCTAATTAATGCAAAGATAATGCGATAAAGCCTAGATCCAATGTATTTTTCTGCCCAAGGACGTAAAGCTGCCCCTCCGCTGTGAGCGATCGCAAAAACTAATTGTAACCCTAGTATGACAAAATGACTGGAGGTAAACCAATGATTGGGCATCATATATACAACTCAATTCAAAATTCAAATCAGCTAGTACCGCAAAGCAAAGTCAAAATTCACGGTTCTTTAAATGTTAACAATGCCATAAATCATGCTTAGTTACCAAACTATTCATTTCGATTTATTTTTAAAGTTACTCATGCACCCCAGTTTATGGGTTAAGCCTTATGTCTGACCTTCCTTTTACCTTAGATCAGTTACGTATTCTCAAAGCGATCGCCCAAGAAGGGAGTTTCAAACGGGCGGCTGATAGCCTTTACGTCTCCCAACCCGCAGTCAGTTTACAAGTTCAAAACCTAGAACGGCAACTGGATGTCCCTCTATTTGATCGAGGTGGTCGTCGCGCTCAATTAACTGAAGCTGGGCATTTACTCCTCAGCTACGGAGACAAAATCCTCAGCTTGTGTCAGGAAACCTGCCGCGCGATTGAAGACCTGCAAAATCTTCAAGGAGGGACATTAATTGTAGGCGCATCTCAAACCACCGGCACTTATCTTCTGCCGAAAATGATCGGTTTATTTCGACAAAAATATCCAGAAGTGACTGTGCAATTGCACGTCCATTCCACCCGCCGCACCGCTTGGAGTGTATCTAATGGCCAGGTTGATCTGGCGATTATTGGCGGAGAAATTCCCACAGAATTAGGGGAATCTTTAAAAACTGTTCCCTATGCTGAAGATGAATTGGCGCTCATCTTACCTACCTCCCATCCCTTTGCCAAATTAGAAACCATCCAAAAAGAAGACCTATATAAACTCCAATTCATTGCTCTTGACTCCCAATCAACTATCCGCAAAGTCATTGATCAGGTTTTAGCCCGTTGTGATATTGACACCAGACGGTTTAAGTTTGAGATGGAACTAAATTCCATAGAAGCTATTAAAAACGCTGTCCAATCAGGCCTAGGTGCTGCCTTTGTTTCTACATCAGCGATCGCTAAAGAGTTACAAATGGGTGTCCTGCACCGCACCCCTATCGAAGGAGTTGTGGTGAAGCGCATACTCTGGCTGATATTTAACCCCAACCGCTATAGATCCAAAGCCGCAGAAGCATTTAGCCAAGAAATATTACCTCAGTTTGCTAATCCTGGCTGGACTCAGGATATGTTGAAAATGTCACAGATGAATCCGGTGATCAATAGTACATTAGATGTAGCGACATCTAGCTCTTCTGATGCCAGCTAAACATCTTGTTACCAAGTATAAGTCATTAGCTATACTAAACACGGGTGGGATATAAAGTTTTGCGAAATGACAAAGAAACTAGATGTGTAGTAGTAGGGGTTTAGCTCATGCTTTACCCCTACCGTTAGAATCAAATAATCAAACCGTTTTGAGTATAACAACAAATTGCTAATTACCAGTAACTCCTCTGACTAACAACTAATATGGAAGTCTACTGTACTCGTCCCTACTGTCAACGTCCCAAAAATTTCTTCCCCGATTTAGATGATATTACGACACTAAAAACAGTATCGCAAAAGTTTTGTACTGACTGCGGTATGCCTCTGATTTTACGTGACCGATATTTGCCAATTAAACTTTTGGCAATTGGGGGTTTTGGGGCTGCTTTTTTAGCAATTGATCGTGATAGTCCAAAAATAAAAAAATGTGTAGTTAAGCAGTTTCAACCCAGTCAGAAGTTAACAGCAGAAGCTTTGGAGAAAGCCAAAATTCTCTTTGCACAAGAAGCAGGTGTTTTAGAAGAAATTGGTAATGAACATCAGCAAATACCTAATTTATTTGCTTTTTTTACGATCACAGTTCCCAGTTTACAAATAAATCACTCAGAGCAGTTTTTTTACTTAGTTCAGGAATATATTGATGGACAAACTCTAGAAGAAGAATTAAAAGAACAGGGCAATTTTTCTGAGCAAAAAGTGCTGAAAATATTTAGGGAGATTCTTCCAGTTCTTCAGTTCATCCATGATAAAGGTATTATCCATCGAGATATTAAACCTTCTAATATCATGCGTCATTATGATGGTAGATTATTTCTATTAGATTTTGGTGCGGTTAAGCAAATTGCTAATTCCCCTGGTAGTTCTGCTAATTCTACAGGAATTTATTCTGCCGGATTTGCACCCCCAGAACAAATGAAAGGTATTCAAGTATTTCCTTCCACAGATTTATACACTTTAGCTGTCACCCTGTTAATATTACTTACTGGCAAAGAACCAGATAAGCTATTTGATAGCTATACTGATCAGTGGCAATGGCGATCTCAAATCACCGTCACCCCCCGACTAGCAGATGTTTTAGATAAAATGCTCCTATCTGCTGCCAGTCAACGTTTCCAGTCAGCCAGGGAAGTCCTAGAAGCTCTTTTTCCTTCCTCCGTTGCACCCACAGTATTGCCACCAAATCCACCACCTAATTTACCAGCAATTCAGCAATCAATACCAGCTTTTGCTACTTGGGAATTATTAGTTGCATCTGCCTTTAGCGGATTTGAAGGGGCTTTAATAGCGATCGCTCTGTTTAATTTATTCAAAAACCCGATTATTACTTTCGCCATTTCTGTTATGATTTTGAGTATTCTAATTTTTGCTCAAACTAAACGCTGGCTAGAAAAATATGACTTACTAATTCTTGCCGTCATCAGTTTTGTAATCATCTATTGTATCCCTTATTTACGAAGTAATATTGCCATTGAATCACTAATTATCTTGGCAGTGGTAGCTGCATTAATCTCCACAGCAATAACAACATTATTTCGACTTATTTATAAATTAATATCTTCAATATTGTAGGTTTGGCAATGCCCAGAAAACTAATAATATTTCAGAAATCAAATAGTATCAACAAAACCACATTATGTCTCAAAAAAAAGAAACCCTGCCCCTACTTTTATCTCTGATTCTGACCATTAGCTTAGTTTTTGCTGGCTTATGGTTTTTAATGGAACGTTGGGCGCAAATTACAAAGCAAAATCCCAACAATCCTAGTCCCACAAACTCTCCCACTCAGAGCATCAGTAACAACGTTATCAATCCTAATCCACCAGCCACCAATTGCAACATCCCCAATTTACCACAGGGCATATTTAATTATGGTGGTAGTACAACATGGGCCCCTATTCGTCGGGACGTGGATTCAGTATTAAAAAGTAATTGTCCTCAATTTGATTTACGTTATACCCAACCCATTAACGAAAAACCAGGTTCAGGAACCGGGATTAAAATGTTGATAGCCAGTCAACTAGCTTTTGCTCAATCTTCCCGTTCCATTAAACCAGAAGAAAACGCCACAGCCCAAGCCAAAGGATTTAGTTTAAAAGAAATTCCTGTCGCTATTGATGGGATTGCGATCGCAGTTAATCATAACTTAAATATCCCCGGATTAACAGTTGCCCAAATCAAAGACATTTACACCAGCAAAATCACCAATTGGCAACAACTAGGTGGTACAAATTTACCCATTATTCCCCTATCTCGCAGTAAAGAAGCCGGTGGTACAGTAGAATTTTTTGTCGAAAACGTTCTCAATAAAGATCAATTTGGCAGCAATATTAATTATATTGGTACAACCACAGAAGCTATCAGAAAAGTAGCCATTACTCCCGGAGCAATCTATTATGGTTCTGCCCCAGAAATTGTCCCCCAATGCACAATTAAATCCCTACCAATAGGGCGGACAAGTGACCAATTAGTAGCACCCTATCAACAACCAGAAACAACTCCATCTGAATGTGCCAACAAGCCTAACCAATTGAATTCTCAAGATTTTCGCACTGGTAACTACCCAATCACCCGCAATTTATTTGTGATTGTCAAACAAAATGGTCAAACAGATCAACAAGCAGGAGAAGCTTACGCTAATTGGTTAGTAACACCTCAAGGACAAGAACTGATTGAAAAAGCCGGATTTGTCAGAATCAAATAATTAGCGTCCGCTATAAAAGTCATCTGTTCACTGTTCCCTACTGCTGAGATAAACGCTTTATCTCTGCACTTCCTAATATATCCTGGGCTTTCGTTAACATCTGAATAATTTTTTCAGATTGGGGACTATTAACAAGACATTCTCTTAAATCTAATTCACCTAACTTATCAGCCCGATTACCAGGAAACCAATGATTAGCCTGTCCTAAGAGATTGTAGCGCATTTTCCCATAGTCAATCATGTCATAAGCCAAAGCCAAATTCAACAGCCACAAAATCACCCGTATATTTATTTCTCCTGGCGTTTCTTCCCAAGTTGGTAGATTCGTTTCCCAGGTTTTTACCCAATCTTCTCCTAAAATATTGACCGCTTCCGATTCCAATCTAGAAATAATTGGTGGTAAAATTTCTGCCGCATTATCTAACAATGGCAAAGTCTTTAAATGCTCATTAAAATCAGTTGGTTTTGCTGCCCCTATACTCAAAGTATGCACTTGAGGACGACTCAAACAAAATAAATCATTAAACACCATTGGACTCAAAGGCGCACACAAATCAACTAACTTTTGGGAAGGTTGATATAATAACCCACCTTTATTAGAAGGACTAATAATAAATACACCCATATCTAATTTATTTGCAGCTTCAATAGCAGCCCAATTCCATTGGTTAATATAGTACCAATGCAAATTCACATAATCAAATTGATTACTATTAATTGCTTGCAAAATTATATCTATGGAACCATGAGTAGAAAAGCCAATAAATTTAATTTTACCTTCAGACTGTAACTGTCTTACTACCTCTAAACAACCACCTTCACGAATACTATAATCCCAAGTTTCCGCATTATTAATGCCATGTAACCCAAATAAATCAACATAATCTAACTGAAGATAAGCCAAAGATTTTTCAAAGGTTTGGCGAAATTTTTGAGGGTCTGCAACAGGAGAAACTTTCGTTTGCACTATTAAGTTTTCACGGGGAAACTGAGGCAGAATTTTTCCCAACTGCATTTCTGATGTTCCATAACCCCGTGCAGTTTCAATATGATTAATTCCCAATTCTACGGAACGACGAATTACAGCTTCTAGATTTTCTTGATTATCTGTGGGAATTTCCTCCGGTGTGACATCCTGCCATTTATATTGATAGCGCATTCCCCCGCAGGAGAAAACGGGCATTTGTAATTCTGTCCGACCAAAACGTTTGTATAGCATTTGTGAATTTTTAAACTATCTTAGGACTTACTTGTTGACAAACTTTACTAAGTATATGTTCCGTTTTTTCGTTGCTTCTACGGTGCGTTAGACCCAATAATTTTACTACCATTAGCCATATTTTTCCATCTGACGCACCCTACTAACAAAGCTGGAAATGATTAATTTCGGTTGATGCAGATCATGTCTAATTTGTATAGCGCGTAAGTCCCATATTCATATAAAATTATAAGGACAAAGAAGTAGGCAAAATTAATGCCCAGAAAAATTCGGGAATTAAACGCTGAGATTAAACAAAAAGGGTTTGTATATCTACCAAAACGAGGGAAAGGCAGTCATGAGAGATGGAGACATCCTTTGATTAGAAAAACACTAACAATTCCAGGTAAAGATGGGGATGATGTGCCAACCTACCTAGAAAAGCAATTAGGAAAGTTATTAGCTGAACTAAAAGAGTTAGGGGAGAATTAGGACTTATGAATCAATACAGTATGATTGTTCAATGGTCAGATGAAGATCAGCTTTTCTTAGTAACTATTCCAGAATTTAGTCATCTTGTGATCATGCCCTGCACTCATGGCAAAACCCGTCAACAAGCAATTGATAACGGTGAGGAAGTAATTGAAATGTACTTAGAAGCTTGGAAAATAGAAGGTGAATCTATCCCTCAACCAAACACACTACAAATTGCTTCGTGACATACTCCACACACTCCCTTGCAGGTGAGTGTGGGCTTCTGAGGGACTCTTCTTTGAAGACATTAACTGAGCTTTAAAGCCCTATGTCCTAGTGACTTTTGGAGATAATTTTTAACTTTTGTAATAGGCTGCTTTTCAGCACTTAATTTGGGTTACACCTACCACGAGAAAAACAAAAAAAGTGTTCGTTCCTCATTGACCAATATTGCTGATTTCGCTATGCTCAATTTTGCTCGTTGGTCAATTCTTCACTCACGCGTATTCATCTCATCACCTCCCTATCGGGTAGGTCAGAACAGGGTAGGCAATACCACCCTACTTAGGTTTTTTAGGTAAATTCTGTATCTCATTCAAGTGCATACCGCTATATCAACTAAGAATTAGGTGAGAATCTGCGTTAATGCTGATTGCAAATTCGGATATTGATACTCAAAACCTGACTCTAAAGTGCGTTTGGGTAACACTTTTTGTCCTTCTAAAACTACCTTTGCCCCATCTCCTAATATAGCTTCTATGGCAAATCCCGGCACAGGCAACCAAGAGGGACGATTCATGACGTTACCCATAGTTGTACTTAAATCATTCATACGGACTGGTTGAGGGGCAGTGGCATTATATACTCCCTCCATTGTTGATTTAGTTAGAGATTGGATAATTAAACCGACAATATCATCTAAGTGAATCCAGGAAAACCACTGTTGACCACTACCAATAGGTCCACCGGCAAAGAGTTTAAAGGGGGTGATCATTTTCCCTAAAGCGCCACCATTGCCCAAAACAATCCCAAAGCGTAAAATTACTAACCGCACACTGGTATCTTTTACCTTAGTAGCTTCCTGTTCCCATTCTCGACAGACTTGAGAGAGAAAGTCGTTACCAGAGGCGCTATCTTCATTAAAACTGGCCGTTTCACTAGTTCCGTAGTAACCAATAGCCGAAGTGTTGACGAGGATACTGGGGCGAGGATTGGCTTTAGCTATAGCTTCGACAATTTTTTGTGTTCCCAGTTTGCGGGTGTTGAGGATTTCCTGCTTGCGTTCTGGTGTCCAACGTCCCTCAGCAATGGGTTCTCCTGCCAAATTCACGACTCCCTTGCAACCAGCTATAGCATCTTGCCAAGTGCCGGATACAGTAGGAGTATAGGCAATAATTTCTAAGTTAGGAAATGCTGGGGAGGGAAATACCTTTTGAGCAAAGGTAGGATTGCGGGTTAATACCAAAATTCTATGACCTTCCGTGTGTAGTCTTTCTACTAACCGACTACCCACAAATCCTGTTGCACCACTAATTGCTATTTTCATTGATACCGTGTGTTGTTTGTTGTCTACTGAAAAATGGGAATTAAATCAAGATTCTGTCAAGCTTCTGAATCTTCAGTCATGCCAGGATTGATTAATGTAATGTCGTACTCAATCGCATCTGTTGAGGAAAAAATCTCTGTATTTTGCAGCAGATAATAGATAGCACGAACTTGAGGCGCGAAAATAACTTCATCTTCATTGCGGAGGTTATGAGCGGTAATTTTTCGCCCGTTGATCATTAAACCATTAGAACTGGGTTTTCCTTTGGCATCACCATCTACAATTCGATAATAATAGCGTTGACTATTGGGGCGCGGTAATCTTACTAATGTGGCATGATAACGGGAAACAAACTGGGAGAATAGACGGATATTGCAATCTCGATCTCTACCAATAGAATAAACGGGGTTTTCCAAAAAAAATTCTTTCCGTCCTTGGTCATCTTCAATAATCAGTAGATGGTTTTCATTTTTTGCTGCTTCCATTGCCATGATTGTCCCATCAATTAACAGTCACACTTTTGTTACCAAAGAGGTTTTCTCCTGACTCCTGACTCGTGCTATAACTTTGACTTTGTACTGCTAGGGGACAAACCTCCTTAATAAAATTGAGTTGGTAACAACACTAACGGAGCTAAAAGCCATTAATGCTGCTGCGCTGGCGGGTCCTAGAACGAAACCGCAGACAGGTAATAATATACCAGCCGCGAGGGGAATACCTATCGTATTATAGGCAAAAGCCCAAAATAAATTCTGACGGATGGTGTTAAAAGTGGCTCGACTTAGCTGAATCGCCTTTACAACATCGGTCAGGGAATTTCGCATTAAAATAATTTCCGCTGTTTCCATAGCGACATCTGTTCCCGAATGTAGGGCGATACCAACATCAGCCTGTGATAAGGCCGGAGCATCATTGATGCCGTCTCCTACCATAGCAACAAATGTGTTGATTTTCCCACATTGAAGAGATTGAATGGTGGCAGCTTTTTGGGCTGGGGGGATACCTGCCATGATGTCGGTGTTGGCGATTCCTAGTTGTTGAGCGATCGCCTGCACTGCTTCTAATCTATCACCACTGAGGAGCATGACGCGCAAACCCATTTGGCGGAGTTTATCCACTGCGGTTTTCGCATCTGGTCTCAGGGTATCACTAACGGCAATTAATCCGGTTAATGTTCCATCTACCGCCACACCAATGACGGTTTTTCCTGCTGAGGCTAGTCTTTGTCCCTGTTGTTGGGCTGTTTCATGAATCTTGATTTGGTGGTGATGAAACCATTCCCAGTTACCTAAAAGCACTTTTTTGCCCTCGACGACAGCGGATACGCCCATACCTGGTTCGGTGTGGAAGTCTACCGCATGAGGGATGATTAACTCTCTGGTTTTGGCTTCTTGCTGAATGGCTGTAGCTAGGGGGTGATAAGTCCCACTTTCTACGGCGGCGGCTAGTTGAATGAGGGATGATGGTAAAGTTGATTCTTCAATAACAATACAATCAGTGACGGTGGGTTTACCTGTGGTGAGAGTTCCGGTTTTATCAAAAACTACCGTGTCTAGTTTATGGACCTTTTCTAAAACGTCCCCACCTTTGATTAATAGTCCCCGTTCTGCACCCATACCCGTTCCTACTAAAATCGCTGTCGGGGTAGCTAATCCTAAAGCACAGGGACAAGCAACTACCATGACAGCGATCGCTAATTTTAAACTAATTAACAGGGCAGAATATTGAGTATGCGGGACTAAATTTTGGGAATCATGTCCCATATTATGAGCCATTGCCATCGCCCCGGACATGGTAACATCTGGCCAGAGGTGAGTTCCCAATAAATACCAAAATAGGAAGGTTAAACCAGCCGCAGTTAAGACACCATAGGTAAAATACCCAGCCACCGTATCAGCTAATTTTTGGACCGGGGCTTTGCGAGTTTGGGCAGCTTCTACCAAAGCCACAATTTGGGCTAGAATTGTATCATCACCGGTGCGGGTAGCTTGAATAGCGATCGCTCCCAATTGATTTAAAGTTCCCCCAGTCACAGCATCTCCCGGTTGCTTCATCACAGGTACTACTTCCCCTGTCAGCATCGCCTCATCTATGGTAGTTTGTCCAAACCGCACCTCACCATCTACCGGAATTTTATCCCCTGGTAACACTTGCAACCATTCACCCACACGCACCTGTTCCGCTGGAATTTCCATAATATTGGCCCCAGCAATCAATTTTTCCGGTTCTGGGTTAATAATTAACCGGGCTGTTTGGGGGGCTAAAGCCAACAATTGGCGAAATGCTTTAGCAGCCCGTCCTCTAGCCTGTTTTTCTAGAGTCCTCCCCAACAGAATAAAACCCAACATCATCACAGGTTCATCAAAAAAGCATTCCCAACCCATTTGGGGAAACAATAACGCCACTAAACTTGCAATATAGGCTGTTAGCGTTCCCAAGCCAATGAGAGTATTCATATTCGCCGCACCCCGTCGCCAACCTAGCCAACCTTCCACTAAAATTGGTCTACCAGGAATCATAATAGCGATCGTCGCCAATCCACAATGAAACCAGATATCATTTAAAAACGGAAAAATAACAGATCCAATATTGCCAAAATGACCAATTCCTGATAAAAGCAGTAATAAACCAGCAATTCCTAACTGTCTAACTATCCCCTGCATTTCCTGGCGTTGTCTTGCTTCTGGATTCGGGATTGCAGATTTATCACCAGTACCTTTAGCCGTCCGTAATTGGCTAGGAAACCCTGTAGCCGTTAATCCCTGAACCAACGCCTCTACATCTACAGTACCAATTTCTACCTCTACGACTGCAACTTCCGTTGCCAGATTAACACAAACGCTTTTCACTCCCGAATGCTGAATAAGCTGTTTTTCCACCGCATTCACACATCCAGCGCACTTCATCCCCCCAACATCCAAAATAATTTTCTCTGAGTTAAGTATTTTTGTGGGGGGTACAGATTCTATAAGTATTTCAGATTTTGGGATCAGTTGCATGGCTAGTTTTGAGGTTCGCTTTTGTTAGTTTAACGCTTAATAACCAGCGTCTCTACTTTGAGGTTAAGCGAAATCTGTCACTTTCACCAAGTGAACAATATTAAGTTTCCCCAACCCCCCAAAATCATCTAAATCACTCTCACCCTCAGCCGTCAGCGAACAGCTATCAGCAAGAATTGAATTGATATAGCGTTTCCCAGTCTAATGAAGTACACACCAATTTGTTCCCTGTTCTTAAAACTCTTACCTTTGCGTCTTTGCGCCTTTGCGTGAGACTAAAACTCATATCCAAATTACAAAAATCATAGTTTAATTTTAGCCGTGTAAATTACAGCAGTTAATTGTACTGGTAACATCAAAATTAGGCTTTTACAGAAATAATTAATGTCCCAGTCTGATACTATACTAAAATATCCCGTACTCATTATTAGCAAGACAAGGAAGTGCATCTGTTTATATTTAAGAAACATATTTGAGAAACTGCATATTAATTGGACATGACAAACTTTCTAAAACCAACCTTGCTTATTCACAAAGTAGGTATTAACAAATTCTTCATGAGATTTATTTAAGTAAATCATAGCTTCAATTAAACCAACAAGCTGCATAACTATTAGTGTAAATCCATAGGAAAAAGAACCACCAATAACAGAAACTATTAACATAATAAAACCTTCTAAAGTATAACCAAGAATAAATTTATGTAGCCCAAATCCACCAAAAATAATTCCAGCATAACCAGCTAACAGTTGTTTCATAGTGTGAGATGGGTTGATATTAGTCATATTGAGCGATACTCCTTAGTGATTGGTAATTGGTAATAATTATTTATTGGTAATCCTATATATGAATTAAATGATGATAAGATGCTTATAACAAGCAATCATCAAAATACTAAATTTTTTGTTCAAACATAACAAAATTATCAGAAAAATATTGTGCTGAATACTCACTAAATTTTAGGTAATAATTAACCTTGAAATCAGTAAATATCCAACACTATTGATTTGTCTACATATCTATTATTGTCAAATCCGGAAGATTTTTTTAAGAAGTAGGCAAGCAAAATTAACTAGATAAAAGATTTGGATTTAATGTAGGGGTAGCGCCCTTCTACCCCGATATTTGGGGCAACCACAGGGGGTTTGCCCCTACACAATTAATTGGTTTAGGGATTTTTAAAATGTGCAATTAATTTTTTCCAACTATTTAGCTGAGAAGTTAGGATCAAAACGATTACCTATTCCCTATTCCCTGTTCCCTAACTTAATTATTGCCACCTAAAAGAAACAAACTGATTAACGTGCCACTGTTCCAGAGACTATGGAGAAGCATAGAAGAAAGTAAATTGCGCGATCGCGTGTAAACTATTCCTAGTACCATTCCTAATGCTGTCAGCGGGAGTATTTCTGATAAACTCAGGTGAGCAGCCGCAAATAACAAACTACTGATGAAAATTGCCCCCCAAACCGAAGTATAACGAGTTAGAGATGGTAATAAAAACCCTCGAAATAGAAACTCCTCAAACAATGGTGCAGCTATAGCTGCGGTAAAGAAAAATATCCCCAATGCCGTATTATCCCGGCTTTCTAGTGCCATTTGTAAAAGTGGATTACTGCCACCCTGTCCCTGCCACAATTTCTGATTAATCAGTGATACTACTACCACAATCGGTAAAGCCGTACAATAGCCACCGAATCCCCACAAAAACCAATTACTGAAGAAATTGAAGCGAAACCAGTTGTCAGGAAGGGGGAAAAAACGCCTAATGGAAAAATATAGAACTGACAAAGAACCAAAAGCCACTAACATATAACTAATTAAAACCACAGAAGCTTCAATTCTGGCATTTCCTGTACCACGAGGAATAGGCAAAATAGATAATAATTCGGGGATAAATAATTGTCCCATTAAGAAAAATCCGAGGACAAAAACTTGAATAATTATTTCCCAATTCCAAGGAGTAGACCAAACTAAACCGCCATTTGTTGCTAATATGGATTCTCGACCTTTAAGAAATCTTTGAACCAATAAGGAAATCAGCAGAATTAACCCTAAAAAAGCTGTTAAGGTAGGGATAGTCGCAATTACCGCTAATTTTAACAATGCTTGGGTTGCCGCTGCTTGTTGGGCAATTTTCAGGGCTGCTAGGGCTTCTTGACGTTGTTGGAGTTGATACAATTGTTCTAAGGCCGTAGAACGAAACCAACCATCTAAATTTTGTTGAATTAGTTGTTCAGCTTTGGGAAATAAACGAGGGGGTTGACTCCACATTCCACTTAATACTTGAGCAGTTTCTTGATATTTAGAATTGATATTCGATGATTGCTGTAATTGATTCCAAGTTTTAATAGCGTTGTCTGTTTCCTGTTGCTGTGCTTGTAAAATTCCCAGTCGCAAATCTACTTCTGCCAATAATTTTTCTTGTTGTTGGATAGATTTTTGTAAACTTTTTCCTGCTGCGGAAACTAGAGTAGCTGCTGAAGATTGCAGGGTTGCTAATTTTTTCTTAGTTGCCTCTAAACTAGTTTTGACAGATTCACTCGCTTCCCGATATTGCTTTGTCGCACTCATCTGAGGATTAGCGCCGAGAATGGATTCTTGAAGTGTTTGAATACTTTCGTCGCTACTGTCTTGTGGTTGCCATGCTTGGGCTTGTAAGACAATATTCGTTTGGTACAATTCTAGACGACTCTGGAACTGAGGTTTTTGCCAGCTACTTAATAAAGACAACCCTGACAACATTATCGCTAACAAAGTTAGCCCAATTAACAGCAACCGTTTAATTGTCATCTATCCCCCTTGGACTTATAAGTACAGGAGCATCAGCCCCTTGGTAATTATAAGCCAGTACCACAGGATGGAATTAAAATTTAAAAAAAGTAGCTTAGATTAGATCTATCGCTCTTCTACCCCCCCTGAACGGTTACGAATATTTGACTTAAATTATATCACAAACCTGATAAACGCTGTAAAAATTCTGTGTGTTCTGGTGAATTTAATCCTGTTTGCAATACTTCTAAAACCTTAACCATATCTCCTGCTAATAATGCCGTTACAGATAACCATAATCCGGGCATAACTTGACTTTTAATAATTCCCTCTGTATCAGGTTGCAGTAATATATATTCACTGTCATATAACCCAAACCAATCTAATTTATTTTCTAAACTCTGCCAAACAATATATTCTTGAATGCCGTTACGTTTATAGGCTTTTTTCTTATCATATAAATCATAAGCTGCACTGCTGGCGGCAATTTCCGCGACTAATTCCGGTGCGCCTTCAATATAATCATCATCGGTAATTCGAGATTTTCCACCCAAACTTTCATCAATTAATAAAACTCCATCGGGTTGAGGTTCATTATCTTGATCTAATCTGATGGTAGGTTCTATTCCTAATTTAATTCCGGGGGTATGAATTTGATAATTTCCTAACCAAATCATCAATTTAGCATGGGGTTCTGCATGACGTTGAAAGCGTAAAGGTGAAGCCACGTAAACTACTCCTTCGATTAATTCAGCTTTTTTAATATCGAGACTTTCAGCATAACGACGTTCAAATTGATGGCGTGATAAGCGATCGCCATTTTCTAATGGTAGAATTTGAGAAGTTGGGTTAGTTTGTGGCCGTTGCATTACCATTTGCTATACCTCCAAGAATTAATTTACACAATCAGTAGAGAAAACCCCATGAAGGGCGGGGAAACCCCACCCCTACATCATAAATTATTTGGCTGGGGGTAAAGTTCCACCACTAGCAGCCGGTGGTTCTGTGTAATCGCAAAAGATATTTACCCCTATTTTCAGGATATATAAAACTATCACAGTGGCGATACCTTCGGTCAGCGCTTACGCTATCGCCGGATCAAGAGGTAAACCACTAGATGAAGCTAAACCTACTAAGGAAACTATTACACCTGTAAGTAAAGGAGAACTGCCAGGATTTTTGGTGTATTCTTTGATTTGGCCACGAAACCCGTCATGACCACAAAGTTCATTTCGCAAGGCTTTGAGGGTGATTTGTAAAAGTGACTTATCTCCTCCCATCATAGCTTGACCATTTTTTTCTTGCCATAAATCTTGAAAAGCCGTTTCCATATCGCCATTGTGCTTTTCTAAATGATCCATTGCTTCCAGTCCGGGGGTATAATCAGGCATTAATTCCCGCATACTTTGGATTTCGCTGTTAGTTATTTGCATAGCTGATTCAGGTTGTTTATTTAGTAGTATCAGAATTAACTACATTATGGACATGAATTATTCATTCCGTATTTAGTATACGAATTACCAATCACCAATTACCAATTACCAATTACCAATCACCAATCACCAATCACCAATTATGAACCTTTCATCCTTAAAATTTCTTCGCAGTTTACGTAAAGATAACCACCAATTTGCTGTCATTGGGTTAGGTCGTTTTGGTCGTTCTGTCTGTTCAACACTGCATAATTTAGGTTATCAAGTATTAGCTACAGATGTTGATGAAAAACGGGTTTCCGAAGCATTGAACGAAGAAATTGTTGGTCATGCTTTGCAACTCGATTCAACTGAATCAGCAGCCCTGAAAGAAGCCGGAATTTTTGAATTTGATACCGTTATTGTCGCCATTGGTAACTACGTTCAGGAAAGTATTATTACTACCTTAAATGTGAAAGAAGGTGGTGTACCTCACGTAGTTGCAAAAGCCTCTAGTGAAGTTCACCGCAAATTATTACAACGAGTGGGCGCAGATCATGTAGTATTTCCTGAATATGAAGCTGGTTGTGCTTTAGCACGAACACTCACTAAACCGGGAATTTTAGAAAGATTTGATCTTGACCCAGATAACAGTATTGTGGAGTTAATTGTCCCTGATGAATTTCATGGGAAAACTATTGCTGAACTGCAACTGCGTAACCGCTACGGTTTAAATATGTTGGCTGTCAGTCATGATGGTAAATTTATCATTAATCCCGAGCCAACTAAACGTTTAGAAAAAGGTTCTGCAATGGTAGTAATTGGTTGTAATAAAGATATTAATCGTTTACCAATATAGGGAATAGGGAATAGGGAATAATAATTTCCTCAATGACCAATGACCAATGACTAATTATTTTGGATTTGTGATTTGTTTATCTGGTGTCGAATTCGGTAAAGTAGTTTTCTCAGTTGTCGAAGTATTTGCAGGTAAGTCTTCAACCGGGGGAAGATTTGCGGGCGCTTGTTCAACTGGTGGAGTAGTAACTGCTGTTGCGCTACCGGGTTGATTTACAGGCGGTTTTTTGGGTGCTAAAATTTGGGTAATTTGCTGGATGATTTGTTCAGTTTTGGCAACTTGCTCAGTATTTCCTTGTGTTATATACTGTTGACGAGCGCGTCTTAATGCTTGAGCGGATTCCTGAAAAACACCTTGATTATATAAAGCTACTCCTAAGTTATAGTGAGCAGAGGTGTTTTTAGGATTTTGCAGAATTGCTGCTTTATAAATATTAATTGCTTCAGCAATTTTACCTTGATTTACTAAAAGACTACCTAAATTATTGTAGGCTACAGAATTTTCCGGATCTATTTTTAGAACTTCCCGATAGGCGGAAATCGCCGATTCTACTTGACCTTCTTGTTGTTGAACAATTGCTAAGTTGAAATAAGCATTTTCATGATTTCTATCTAAATTAATTGCTTGTTCATAAGCAGAAATAGCATCTTGACGCTGATCTTGCTCATAAAATAAAACTCCCAAGTTATAATGGGCATCAGCTAATGTGGGAGTTACCACTAAAGCTTGACGATAAGCTGTAATAGCGGCTTCTTTTTGTCCCTGTTTTTGTAAAGCTACACCCAAATTATAATAAGCTGATCCCAAATTAGGATTTAATCTAATGGCTTCTCCAAATTCTTGGATAGCTAGATCTAAGTGATTTTGTTGTAAAAGAATATTCCCTAAATAATTTCGGGCTGCACCAATATTAGGATCTCGTTCTAAGGCTTTACGAAAAGCCATTTCTGAACCTTGAAAATCTTGACGACCATAAAATGTTACTCCCTGTTGAAAAGATATCGCTGCTTCTAAATCTTGGGAAACAACTTCTGCTGCTGATACCTGACTGTTGGGAAAATTAATAATTGCAGGTAAAGTCAAGATTAAGAATGCAGAAGAAGTAGAAAGGATACTCATTAAAACTTGCTTATATGTAGCCTTAGCTATGTTAAAAGACGGATATTTATGACATTTTTGATACATGGCTTACTACCCTTTAGTTATACTGAATCTAATCTAAATTAGATTATCCATCACTTCATTAAAAATTCATAATTGAATACTTTTCCCTTCTGGTAAGATTAACATAGCATCACCGAAAGAGTAGAAGCGGTATTCAGAACTAATTGCTTGCTGGTAAAGATCCAATAATCTTTCTCTACCAATTAAAGCACTAACCAGCATCAATAGACTAGAACGGGGTAAATGAAAATTGGTGATTAACCCCTCCACAACCTGCCATTTATACCCCGGATAAATAAACAAATTTGTCTTCCCGACAAAGGGCTGTAAATCCCCAGATTGTGCCGCACCTTCCAAAGCTCTTACCGCCGTTGTCCCTACCGCAATAATTCGTCCCCCAGCAGCCTGAGTAGCCCGAATTTGCTCAACGGTATCAGCAGGAACTTCAATCCATTCTTCGTGCATGGCGTGGGTAGTGACATCTTCTACTTCCACTGGGCGGAAAGTACCGATACCAACATGGAGAGTAATAAAAGCCTGATTAATGCCATTACTACGCAACTTTTCTAATAATTCCGGTGTAAAATGTAATCCTGCCGTTGGGGCGGCGATCGCTCCCTGTTCAGCCGCATACACCGTCTGATACTGTTCATCAGCCGCAGTAGAAGCCGTAATATAAGGAGGTAGGGGAATCTGTCCAAACTTCCCTAACACCTGCACTAAAGGCACTGCTGGGGGCAAATCAAACTGTAATAATCGCCCCCCAGTTTCTAGATCTGACTCAACAACTGTCGCCCTCAATTCCTGTTTATTCCCATCTCCTCCCGCTGTAAAAATAATCTCACTACCCACCTTAAAGCGCTTTCCAGGCTTCACCAAAGCCAACCAGCAATTATGCCCTCGTTCCTCCAACAGCAACACCTCCACCCCCGCACCTGTATCCTTACAGCCATATAGCCGAGCGGGAATTACCTTTGTATTATTCATAATCAATAGATCACCCGCTTTCAGCAATTCCGACAAATCACGGAAAATGTGATGTAGAGGTGGTATAGTCTTAGCCGTTTCGGGAGAATTTATCACCAATAACTTAGAACTATCTCTAGGAACAGCAGGGTTTTGGGCGATTAGTTCTGGTGGAAGTTCGTAGTCATAACTAGACAACGAACAATCTAAATTAACATTTTGTGTTTTCGCTTTATCTTGTATTATTTGTCGCTTCATATTCATCAAGTAATTGGTAATTGGGAAAATTATTTCTCCCTGCCCCCTGCCCAGATTGGGTAAATCTCCCCATAGAACAACGGGTGCTTTTACCCTACCCAGAACCCCACCCTATTAACGAAGATAGATATGTAGAACTAAATTTAATCCCATAACATGATGATGGAATACTTATACTATCTAGGCAATGCCACCCTCACTCTGAGAATCGTTCAATACTTACATGGTAGACCGCAACTTCCCGTGTCCTTTGTGAGCGTGATTCATCAAATTGATGGTTGGGTAGTCAGAATTAAACTCAAAGAAACAGTCTCAGATCAACAAGATGGTGATTTTCGAGCTTTCTTGAGTGAATTGGGAATTAGCTATCAGCCACCAATGAGAGTCCAAATGGCATTTTGGAGTTTAGAATCTGGACAAACACCCATAGACGTAATGCGTCGTTACCAAGTAGCAGTTGTTTCTCATGGTAGCCCGGAAAGAGAAGAAATTGAAGCATTTAGACAACAATTTGTTCGCGGTTTAGGCTACTGTCCAGAAACACTTGCTTAAACAATTCTCAATTAAGTATCGCAAAGTAAAAATAATTTTGCAATCATGATTATTACTGTTCAAAAGCTGCCTCAATATATTGTAGCAGCTTAAATTCATATCCAGATATAGATAAACGCTCTAAAGATTCTTTGCCAATAGTCCTTTTACTTTGTAATTGATAATGAACAAGTGCCACATCAAAGCGACAAGCATAATCGGCTTTTTGTGGATATTCAGCTAAAAATATTTCCGCCGTCCGCCAGATTTTTGCCTGTTTTTGGGGATTAATGGCATTTTTTCCCCCTTCATCCCAATTACCAGAACTCCGGGTTTTCACTTCAACAAACGCCAGCATTGTGTCTTGATATTCAGCGATAATATCAATTTCCCCCCAACGACAACAAAAGCGCCGCTGCAAAACTTCCCAACCTGTAGATTGTAACCATTTGGCTACCAGGTCTTCACCTATGTTACCAATATCTGCATAATTAAATGGAGAAGGATTAGCCATTAATTAACAATACCATGAATACTAAGCATCCCAATTGGATCAGTATACTCAGTTTATTACTTTGGGTGATGATTTCCACCACAGCCTTAGCAACTTTTGTCCCTTCTGCTGTAGCACTGGAATATAACAAAGAAATTCTTATCAGTGCTGATTTTTCGGGACGTGATTTAACAGATTCTAGTTTTACTAAAGCAAATCTTCGCTACAGTAATTTCAGTCACTCTAACTTAAGAGGAGTGAGTTTTTTCGCCGCCAATTTAGAATCAGCAAATTTACAGGGAGCAGACCTAACTAATGCTACACTTGATTCAGCGCGGTTAATTAAAGCCGATTTAACCAACGCCATTTTAGAAGGAGCATTTGCGGCTAGTGCCAGATTTGATGGTGCTATAATAGAGGGTGCAGATTTTACTGATGTCCTACTGCGTCGAGATGAACAAAAGAAACTATGTAACGTAGCAAAAGGTACTAATCCCGTGACAGGAAGGGAGACAAGAGATACTTTATATTGTTCTTAGATTCAGATCAGATCCCCGACTTCTTTGAGAAGTCGGGGATCTGACGCTGACGACGCTTACAGTATTTATATATTTTGTAAAATTTGTGAAAGTGTTAATTTGAGTTCTGGAAATAATGGCGATATAATTAAATCATCACCTCTAAATTGATTAACTATGTATTCATCATCAAGTAAAGAATAAATAGAAATAGTTGGTTGTTTAGGATTACCAATAAATCTTTTACCACCGAAAGCACCATAATCAACTATCCAATATTCAGGAATACCCATTGATTCATAATCATTGGTTTTATGAGTATAATCTGTTTGCCAATTACTACTAACAATTTCTATTACTAAAGGAACTGAAGCGGCTTGAGTAATGGTTGATTCTTTTTTCCATAAAGGTTCATTAGGTAAGTTAGCAGGATTAAGTAATAAAATATCAGGTGAATAGGCAGATTCAGATTTTGGTGTTTTGATTAATGTTGTTTTAGGTATGAGGTAAGAAAGATTAATTCTATCTAATTCTCCTGATATCTTACGGGCTAAAAAACCAATTACGAATTCATGATCTCCTACTGGTGGGTTCATTTCTACAATTTCTCCATTGTGTAATTCATAACGTGATCCTGTTTCTGGATAGGATTGGATAAACTCCTCAAAGCTGACTGATTTGGTTAAGGTTTGAACCATGATTCACCTCTTGAATGGTGATAATTTGCTGATTTTAATTATACTATATAGAAATCTGATATTACAGGAAATTTTGGTTCTAATACTCCCCTTGGAGGGTGTTTAAAAAGTCATAATTGCTGTATCAAATATTTTACCCCTCCCTAGTCCTCCCCTTATAAAGGGGAGGGAACTAGATTTTTATTGTATCCCCCCTTCACAAGGGAAAGGGGGATACCACTTTTAAAACAACCTCTTATGGAAAAGAATATTAATTTAATTTTTGTAGGTTGGGTTGAATGAAGTAAAATCCAACATTGGCTTTAAGATAGTAAGATTTTTTTGGTTTTCTTGCGTCAACCCAAAGTACAATAAATGTTTACATAAAGGGAACGGTAGAGCCGAAATTATTGATTTCATGTAACCAATTTATGATATAAAATTGTTAGTTATATCCTATAAAATATGCACCAGCAGGAAATCCGACTTAAACCCGGTACATTATGGACAAATCTCAAAAAAACCACCGAACTGGCTTTAAAATCTGGAGCTTTAAAATCTATTCCCACAGAAGTGGAAATTTTTGAACAAGATGGAATCAAGTTTGTTGTCAGAATTTTAGAAAATATCAATCGCAAAAAAGCTGATCAAGAAAAACAAAATCAAACACCCTCTAAAACTGGTAAAGAATTTAATCCTTTTTTACCTTATGAAGAAGCTTTATTTGTGGCGGATATCTCTCCTACTCACGTTTGTATTTTAAATAAATTCAATGTTGTTGATTATCACTTTTTGATAATTACCCGCGCTTTTGAACCACAGGAAAGCCTACTTACCCTAGAAGATTTTACAGCTATGTGGGCTTGTTTAGCAGAATTTAATGGGTTAGTATTTTATAACGGTGGTAAACTTGCCGGTGCGAGTCAACCACATAAACATTTACAAATTGTCCCTTTTGCAGAAACAGATATTCCCATTTCACCACTTGTAAAAGCTGCAAAATTAGATAATTCCCTGGGAACTATCCCAGAATTTACCTTTGTACACGCTTTCACCGAAATTAACTTGGGAGAAAGTGCTGAAATAACCTACAAAAAATATCATACATTACTACAAACTTTGGGAATTAAACCCCTAGAAAATCATAAGCAATCAGGAGCATATAATCTCTTAATAACGCGAGAATGGATGTTAATTGTTCCCCGACAATTTGAAGAATTTGCAGAAATTTCTGTGAACTCATTGGGGTTTGCAGGGGCATTATTAGTCAAAAACCAACAACAAATGCAACTATTAAAAAATATTAGCCCTATTAACCTTTTAAATAATGTTGCTTTTCCTCTACAAAAAAAATGAAGATCCCCGACTTCTTTTTTATCGTCTGAGCAAATTATGAATTAATATAAGAAGTCGGGGATCTAATCCGTCCTAGCGCGAAACAAAAATCATCAAAAAGAGGAAAAATCATGGAATCTTTAGACATAAAATGGATTCGTTCCCAGTTTCCCGCACTCACACAAACAATCAACGGAAAACCAGCGATTTTCTTTGATGGACCTGGGGGAACACAAGTACCCGGTGGAGTATTAGACGCAATTAGTGATTATTTAGTCAGGTCAAATGCTAACGCCCACGGTGCTTTTGCTACCAGTATGCGAACCGATGCCTTGATTATTTCTGCCAGGGCGGCGATCGCTGACTTCCTGGGATGTGATCATGATGAAGTAGTATTTGGCGCAAATATGACCACCCTCACCTTCTCCGTGAGTCGCGCTATCGGTAGAGAACTCCAACCCGGTGATGAAATCATTGTTACAGACCTAGACCATGCAGCCAACATTTCTCCTTGGTATGCTTTAGAAGAAAAGGGTGTAATTATTCGGACAGTTGATATTAATATTGCCGACTGTACATTAGATATAACCGATTTAGAAAAAAAGATAAATTCCCGCACCAAACTAGTAGCAGTAACTTACGCTTCCAACGCCGTTGGCACAATTAATGATATTGCCAAAATAGTCAAACTCGCCCATAAATTTGGGGCTTTAGTATATGTTGATGCCGTCCATTATGCCCCCCATGCACCGATAAACGTTCATCATTTAGACTGTGATTTTCTCGCCTGTTCCGCCTACAAATTCTTCGCGCCTCATGTAGGAATCCTCTACGGAAAAAGAGAACATTTAACCAAATTTTCCCCTTATAAAGTTAAACCCGCATCAGAAGAAGTCCCTTCCAGATGGGAAACAGGAACATTAAATCATGAAGGTTTAGCCGGATTAGTAGCAGCAATTAATTATTTAGCAAAATTAGGTTGTCATGTATCCCCAACCTTAGATAACGAATTACTTTCCTCCTTAATAGAAGCCGATAGAGAAGGCTTAACCACCTTCCATTGTCCTCGATTCTTAACTGAAACAGAACAACCAAACCACGAATTAGCATCAGCTTATCATAGTCGTCGAGCCGCATTATTAGCAGCCATGTCAGCCATTCAACAATACGAAAGAGAATTAAGTAAAAAATTGATTTCAGGATTATTAAAAATCCCCGGTTTAAGCCTCTATGGAATTACCGAACCCAGCCAATTTACATGGCGCACACCCACAGTTTCTATCCGCATAACAGGAAAAACACCAGCAACCATAGCCAAAATATTAGGAGAACAGGGAATATTCGCTTGGTACGGAAACTTCTATGCAACCAACCTCACCGAAAAATTGGGCGTAGAAACATCAGGCGGCCTATTAAGAATAGGACTAGCCCATTACAACACAGCCGCAGAAATAGATCAACTTCTACAAACCCTCAATGAAATCGCGTAACAACCTTAAATCACAGCCATTTTCATATATTTTCTTCTTTGCGCCTTTGCGCCTTTGCGTGAGCTAATGAAAATAGCTGTAATCCCCCACTAACCGCAATCCTCCGCCTCACAAACACGACGAATATTGAGAATATCACTCATTTTCTTGAGTTGCACAAATAAATGTTCCAACTGAGAACAATCGCGGACATCAATTCCCAAATCCATTAACGCAGGTTGTCCCAGAGAAGTTTTCACTTGAGCATGACGAACATTGATACCCTGATCACTCAAGCGTGATAGTACATCTTTCAATACTCCCACCCTGTCCATAGCTTCAATTTGCACATTAACCGGATAAGTATGAGGACGGCCACGGTTTTCCATAGCCGAATTCCAGCGCACCGGTACTAAACGCTCATATTCAACAGGATCTACATTATGACAGCTTTGGCGATGGATAGAAATTCCCCTTCCTCTTGTCACCACACCCACAATTGCTTCACCGGGAATGGGCGTACAACAGCCAGCGATATGATGAACCAAACCCTCCATACCAATAATCGGGGAATCACTAGCACGGGAAGTAATTAGTGATGTATCCCGCGAGGATTTTGGCGCTGGTTCTTTGGGGATAAATGGGACAACATCACTCACCGGTTGTCTAGCTTTGACAACTTCTCGCCAACGGTTCAGCACTAAATTCGAGGTAATTTCCCCATAACCCAAACCAGCGAGTAAATCTTCCACACTATGATAATTACATCTTTCCGCGACAGTGTGCATAGCATCTGATTTAAGCAAACTCTCAAAACCAGTTTTCCCCAATTCCTTCTCTAATAAATCCCGTCCTCTGGCGATATTTTCTTCCCGGCGCGATCGCTTGTACCACTGTTTAATTCGATACTTCGCCGCTGAAGTGCTAACAAAATTTAACCAATCCAAACTAGGATGACAATTCTTTTGAGTAATAATATCCACAATATCGCCATTATGCAATCGCGTTGACAAAGGCACAATCCGCCCATTAACTCGCGCCCCCGCACAGTGGTTTCCCACTTCCGTATGAATCCGATAAGCAAAATCAATACTTGTAGAACCAGGACTTAAAGGAACAACATCCCCCTTTGGGGTGAAGACATAAACATCATCTTCAAATAGATTATCCTTAACACTATCTAAGTATTCCTGAGCATCTTTTAAATCACTTTGCCAATCTAGCAACTGCCTTAACCAAGTAAACTTTTCATCAGTGCTTGTCACAGGAGTATTTTCAGAACCCCCAGTTTCTTTATACTTCCAATGGGCAGCAATTCCGTACTCGGCGATATGGTGCATTTCCAAAGTCCGAATTTGCACCTCCAACGGGCGGCCAGTCAAGCCAATTACCCCCGTATGCAAAGACTGATAATGGTTTGGTTTCGGCAAGCCAATGTAATCCTTAAATCTACCAGGAATAGGACGAAAAGAATCATGAACAACAGCTAAAGCCCGATAGCATTCTTCATTAGTTTGGACAATAATTCGCAGCGCCGCCAAATCGTAAATTTCATGAAATTCCTTCTGCTGCCGCTGCATT
Organism: Aphanizomenon sp. CS-733/32; assembly: GCF_028330045.1. NCBI lineage: Bacteria > Bacillati > Cyanobacteriota > Cyanophyceae > Nostocales > Aphanizomenonaceae > Aphanizomenon > Aphanizomenon sp. CS-733/32. The sequence continues at coordinate 14,725 of NZ_JAQMSE010000200.1, read as the reverse complement.
TTTTGATAAATGCTATAAAGGTGTTTAGGACGACCGCTAATTTCTAAACAATTAATTCCCGCTTTGAGTAACCGACGGCGCAAAGTATCCGTAGCTTTGAGTAACTTTTCTTCCCGTGCCGTGCGTTTTTCCGCCACACATTTCTGAGTTTCTCGATAAGCATCTGGTTCTAAATATTTAAATGCTAAATCCTCTAATTCCCACTTAATTTGCCAAATCCCTAAGCGATTCGCCAAAGGGGCAAAAATATCTCGCGTTTCCTGGGCGCTGCGTTGACGACTAGCATCTGACATATATTGGAGAGTCCGCATATTATGCAAACGGTCCGCCAGTTTCACCACAATCACCCGAATATCTTGTGCCATAGCCAAAAACATTCGCCGGAAATTTTCCGCCTGACTTTCGGTTTTGCTAGTAAAATTAATTTTCGACAGCTTGGTAACACCTTCTACCAAGAGTCTGACTTCTGGACCAAACCGTGCTTCTATATCTTCAACTGTAACTTCTGTATCTTCCACTACATCATGAAGTAACCCGGCTGCTATCATGGCAGGACTACCACCTAATTCACGGAGTATTTCCGCTACAGCAACAGGATGGGCAATATAAGGTTCTCCCGATTTGCGAATTTGACCACCATGTAGTTGATATGCAAACTGAAAAGCCCGACAAATTAAGGCATTACCGTTATACGTTCGGTCTTCTTCCTCTGTAAGGATAGGCGCTGGCGGTGCGATTAAACATTTGTTAAGCCAATCGGGGAGAACAACATCAACAGGGGGTTTGACGGCTACACTACTCATAAAATAAAAAAGGTAATTTGTGGATAGGTTAAGAGATAAGCAAAAATGACAGCATTTCTATAAATAGATGCTGTTGACTGAAGGTTTAAAGACAAGGTTGGAGAGATGATGTCCTAATTGCCTGTGGTCATCATCCATTGTAGGTTTGTTTCAAACATAATCAAAAACCTATTGACGGTAAACCAAGCCTCAAAATAAGATTTGAGACCTGTGATTTTGAACAGGAACAATGGAAAGCTTGGGGATATAAGAAAATTTTCTTGACATTAATACTATCTTAACTAGCAACAGATGTCTTTTAATTGTGATAAATATCAGGAATTGGCAACATTTCTAGATGAGTTTCGGACTAATGTAACAGCAGGTAAACTCAGTGCGGGGGAGTTACGTCCACATTTAGCCAAGTTACAGGCGTTTTTTAGCCAGCAAATTGTTCCTTTGGTTGATACTAATTCACGAGAACAATCCTATAAAACTGAAATAAGTAAGCAGTTGCGACTATTGGAAGTAGATATGATATTTCTCCAAGGAGCAAAGCAATCAACAACATTACAAGCTAGGTTAAAAACTATTGAAGAACGCATTAATACTTTAATTGGGTATTCTCAAGCTATTACCCAGCCTAGGAAATCGCAGGAATCAAAGTAGGAATTTGTTTCACGCACAGACGCGGAGGCGCTTTCTAACCGCCAAGGCGAAAATAACTGATTTTTCTTCAACTAAAACTACTACAATGACTGTTGATACTAGATAATGGGAAAGCCTTGACATTTACCCAACCTAGCCCGGAACCAAAGAACTAATAACTATGCGAACTCACTATTGCGGCGAACTCCGAAAAGAACATATTGGTGAAACTGTTACCTTTTACGGATGGGTAGACCGTCGCCGCGATCACGGTGGTGTGATATTCTTAGACTTGCGCGATCGCTCTGGTATTGTCCAAATCGTCAGCGACCCCCAGCGCACCCCAGACTCCTACGAACAGGCTAACTCACTGCGAAATGAATACGTTGTAGCAATCACCGGTAGAGTTACCCAACGTCCCCCAGAATCCCTAAATCCTCGACTTCCTACAGGCGAAGTGGAAATCTACGCGGATAAAATAGAACTACTCAACGCCGTCCGCAAACAGTTACCTTTCCAAGTTTCCACCGCAGACACGGAAACAGTCAGAGAAGATTTGCGGTTAAAATATCGTTATTTGGATTTACGACGGGAACGCATGGCGCAAAATATGCAATTGCGTCATCAAGTCATCAGAGCCATGCGGCGCTACCTGGAAGACTTAGAAGGTTTTATCGAAATCGAAACCCCAGTTCTCACCCGTTCGACTCCTGAAGGTGCGAGAGATTATATTCTTCCCAGTCGAGTGAATGAAGGTGAATGGTTTGCTTTACCGCAATCTCCCCAACTTTTCAAACAATTATTGATGGTATCGGGAATGGATAGATACTATCAAGTAGCGCGATGTTTTCGGGATGAAGATCTACGCGCCGATAGACAACCGGAGTTTACCCAATTAGACATGGAAATGAGTTTCATGTCTGAAGATGAAATTATTGAACTCAACGAAAAGTTAGTTTGTCATATTTTCAAAACTGTGAAAGGAATTGATTTACATCGTCCTTTTCCTCGTCTTCCCTACGCGGAAGCTATGAACCGTTATGGAAGTGATAAGCCTGATACCCGCTACGGTTTAGAATTAGTTGATGTTTCTGACGTTTTAAAAGATTCCGGTTTTAAAGTTTTTCGAGAGGCAATTTCTAACGGTGGTATCGTCAAAATTCTGCCCATTCCTAACGGTAACGATGCAATTTCTAATGTTCGCATTAAACCAGGTGGTGATATTTTCCGAGAAGCCGCAGAAGCAGGTGCGAAAGGATTAGCTTATATTCGTGTCCGGGAAAATGGCGAAATTGACACCATTGGCGCAATTAAAGATAATTTGACACCGGAACAAAAGCAAGAAATATTAACAAGAACAGGCGCAAAAGCTGGACATCTGTTATTATTTGGGGCGGCTGATAGGTCGACTGTGAATAAAACTTTAGACAGAATTCGTCAATTTGTGGCTAAGGAATTTAAGTTAATTGCAAAAGACAAAATTAACTTCCTCTGGGTGACAGAATTCCCCATGTTTGAATGGAATGCAGATGAAAAACGTCTGGAAGCATTACACCACCCATTTACAGCCCCCCATCCTGAGGATATCAGCGATTTGAAAACCGCCCGCGCTCAAGCTTATGATTTAGTTTTAAATGGGTTTGAAGTTGGTGGGGGAAGTCTGCGAATTTATCAGCGAGAAGTTCAAGAACAGGTGTTTTCAGCTATTGGTTTATCAACGGAAGAAGCACAAAGCAAATTTGGCTTTTTGTTGGAGGCTTTTGAATATGGTACTCCTCCCCATGGTGGTATTGCTTACGGTGTAGATCGTTTTGTAATGTTGTTGTCTGGAGAGGAATCAATTCGTGATGTAATCGCTTTTCCTAAGACTCAACAAGCTCGTTGTTTGTTAACAGATGCTCCCGCAAATGTGGACGTAAAACAATTGAAGGAGTTGCACGTTGCTTCCACTTTTAAACCGAAGGTTTAAGTAATTCAATGTTATATTATTCCCTCTGCTAAGTTTTAGTAGGGGGTTTAATTTTGGTTGATAAATTTCCCATACACAATTTTTTGACCCACATTCAGCAGTACCTTCTGTCCTTTTATGGCTCATGTAAATTAACAACTTTGCTTTAACTTTGATGATGCGATCGCTCTACCAATATTCCCCCCCAGAAAAATTATCAATTACCACCCCAAACAGATATAATGTTTATGAATGTAGAAACATTCAAGCACTACCATTAAACGTCCGGTTTCTAGCTATTAAGTCAGTTGCTTCTCTGGTCGCAATTACAAAGCTACTAATTGAGATTCTATTGCTGAAGATTGTAAATTACGACCGATAAAAACTAAACTGGTTTGTTTTGCTTCTTCTGGTTTCCAAGGACGATCATAAAATTTATCAAATCTATTACCCACACCTTGCATAACTAACCGCATGGGTTTATCAGCAACAGCCACAAAACCTTTAATTCTGTAAATTTCCTGTTCTTGTGCCAGTTTTTCTAATGTTGCTTGTAGCTTTTCGGGGTCAAATGTCCGGTCTAAAATCACGTGAGTTGAATTTATTTCATCATCATGATCATGTTCTTCTTCTGTATCATGGTGACTAGGACGATCATCTAAATTATCTTCTACTGCGGCTGCAAATCCTAAGAATATAGATGGGTCTAATTTACCATAATCACTAGAGACAATTTTCACAACTCTAGGTAGTTCTTTCTTGACTAATTCTAGAACTTGTGCTTGTGTTTGGGCATCAACTAAATCAGTTTTATTCAAAATTACTAAATCAGCGCAAGCAAGTTGATCTTCAAACAATTCTTGTAATGGTGTTTCATGTTCTAGACTATCATCTTCTTGACGTTGGGCTGCGATCGCATCTAAATCACTGGCAAATGTTCCCGCAGCAACAGCGGCACAATCTACTACTGTAATTACTGCATCTACTGTAGCTGCATTGCGGATTTCTTGCCAACGAAAGGCTTTAACTAAGGGTTTTGGTAATGCTAAACCAGAGGTTTCAATGATAATATAATCAATACTATCTCGGCGTTTAATTAACTCCCGCATTGTCGGGTAAAATTCCTCTTGAACGGTGCAGCATAAACAGCCGTTTGTCAGTTCAAATATATTGTTATTACTTGGGGTTTCTGGATTTGCTTCTATTTCATCTTCGGGGCAAATTTGACAGGATTTCAATAATTCACCGTCTATCCCCAGTTCGCCAAATTCGTTGACTAATACTGCTATGCGTCGTCCTTGGTTGTTTTGGAGGAGGTGACGGATAATGCTGGTTTTACCGCTTCCTAAGAAGCCTGTGATGACAGTAACGGGGATTTTTGTAGCCATGTTTTGTGTGTAGTTTTGAATTCAATTTTACCATATATTACCGTAACCGTTCACAGGGGTAATTGGTGACTCAAATACCGTGAAATAGAGTAATAGTCTAAACTACCTTTTAATTGGTCACTGACACTAATAGGATATTCAATATTCAATTGAGTTTCTGTAATTTCACAAACTTCTAAAAGAATCGGCGCTATAATTGCTTGTTTACGAGCATCTTCACTTAATAATTTAACTCGTTGGAGGTTACGTTCAATTACTCGGTGTAATTCTTTAATATAGCGAGGTGTTGATTCTGTCGTTGGTAATTTTAGCCTTTCACGTTGATAACCACAACCAAGTTCGGCCAAAATATCTTCTGGAGAAAATGGTAACTCAAAGTATTTACTAAAAGTATAACTTTGACCAGGCTGAATAATTCGGGAGCGACTCATAATATCATCTCCGTTCAAAGAACGTGACAGTGTGGGTGCGGAATTTGGGTTAAAAAAGAATATAACTTGATTTTCAAATTTTAAAGAGATTGCAGATATTCTAACAATAGTAACCGCAAGTAATCCAACATCCTAATATAATTTTTTATTTGTTCATAATTGCCATTATTGCTAAAGTAGAATTGACCAATTGGGGAAACACTAAAAACTCGCATTGCTTGTAATTGAGAAATCACCTGCTCTTTATTAATTATTTGACCTGTAGCTGCGATTTGACTAGCATAACCTCTTAAATTTACTGTTAAAAGTTCAATTTCTTCTAATAGTGAAAACTCTTCATTATCTGGAGGAAACTGAATAACAATTTCCTTTCTTTCACTGCGTGTATTTTGATAGGTATTAGTCAATTGTGACAATAATTGACTAATGTTTCTCTTTGTCACTTCTTGCTGATCTAAAACGGCTTCAGTCATCATTAACTCCATAAGTAACTATCTTTTCGCCACCATATTTGTCTGGTCTGACAATCAGATATTCATTACCTTTACGATATACTGCTGAACTATCTCCACGATATCCAGTTTTTGGAACTCTGACTGCTCCTCTTTTATTAAAATTATAAGCTTTACGTAAATACTTTAAAGGGTCAGTTTGTTTTCTCTCAGCATGATCTAATATACTCTGAGCAACACTGCTATATGTAGCAGCATCCCACTCAATCATATATTTTTCAATCTCAGCCACCTCTGTTAAAGTATACCCTTCCAATAGCTGTATTAGAAATGGGTCTAGACTTGGTTCTTTTTCTGACATACTTCTTTAAGTATATAATGTAAGATTCAAGTAATGATGAGGTTGAAACAGATAATTTATTGTATAATTAGTTCGCAGTATTTCAGACATTGTAAAACTTATGAGTGTTATTCCATTTATATTGGACGGTAGTAATAAAACAGTGGTGGATGATAGAGAAGAGTATGAGAAAGCAGGTGGTTTGGCAGGAAATCTATAGTTTTAACTGTAGTCCAAATTGTACAGCCTCTACAGCAACAGGGAGTACAAAACCTTCCCAAAGAAAATGTAGAGAAAGCAAAATGATAGTTTATGTTTTACATTTAAACTCTAGCCAGTGTGACAACACCTAATTGGTCTTGATATTTACCCTGACGTGATTCATAACTAACACCACATGGCGCTCCTTCTAAAAACATTAACTGCACTATTCCTTCATTGGCATAAATACGACAGTCAGCACTTGAGGCATTAGATAATTCTAAAGTCAAATAACCGCGCCAAGCAGCTTCAGCAGGAGTTACATTTGCAATTATACCACAACGCGCATAAGTGCTTTTTCCTATGCAAATCACTGTAATATTATCGGGTATTTCTAGCTTTTCAAGTGCAACCCCTAGTCCATAGGAGTGTGCTGGCAGGATGAAGTAGCTGCCATTAGCATCTTGATGGAGTTTTGTTGCTTCCAAGTTTTCAGGATTAAAATGCTTAGGATCTACCACAGTTCCGGGAATATGTTTGAAAATACGGAAATCTTCTGCTGATAGTCGGATATCATAGCCAAAGCTACTAAGTCCAAATGAAATTACGGGTAGTTCTTCAGAATGACGAATTAAACTCGACTCAAAAGGCGAAATCATGCCTTTTCGAGCCATTTCGGTGATCCAGATGTCGTTTTTAATCACAGGTTCTCAGATAATTCAACCAACTTACTAAGATATCTTAATACTTAAGGTTGATGACTGCGACGAATTTCTGTAATTTGGTCTGCTACATCTAAAAGAGACTGGGGCATCTGAGAACCTGTGAGGATAATATCAACATGAGGGGGACGGTGAGACAGAAACTCTAAAACCTCAGTCTCTGGAATTAAACCGAAACTAATCGCTAAACTCAACTCATCTAATAGCAATAAAGAATACTTACCTTCATTAACTACCTTTTGGGTATGTTGCCAAAGTTGTTGCAAAGCTTGACTTTCTGCTGCGTCCAATTCGGAATTATCAATATAACGGAGTAAATCACAGCGAATCCAATCTAAATGTTGTCCCATTTGGGTAGGTCGTTCATGTCCTTGACGAATCCCACCTTTGAGGAATTGGACTATTAATACTGGTGTACCTTGTCCGGCAATTCTCAGCGCTTGTGCCATGACACTGGTAAAAAAGCTTCGCTGGGAACTAGTAAAAACTTGTACCAGTCCTTCTACGGAATATGGTAAGCTGAGGGTTGAATTTAGACCTGGGGTTTCTAGTTGGGCAACCATAATGCAAATTTTTGCTAATAGCAAAACATATAGTTATTATACAGCAGTATTTATTAGTAAAGCAGCCTTATTCCTTTGTCATCATGGGGTAATCTAAAGGCTGTAGGCAAAAATTCAAAAGGCAATTTCCATGACTTGGCAACGTCCTGACGGGAGAACCCCTGGTGAACTCCGTCCCCATAGTTTTTATCCTAATTTCACTCGGTTTGCCCCTGGTTCTGTTTTAGCGAAGTCTGGTGATACTCAGGTTCTGTGTACGGTTAGTGTGGCGGAAGGAGTGCCTAAATTTTTGACTGGTGGTGGGAAGGGTTGGTTGACTGCTGAATATAGAATGTTGCCTTCTGCTACCCAGAAACGCCAGGAACGGGAATTGATAAAATTGTCGGGGAGAACTCAGGAAATTCAACGTTTAATTGGGCGGAGTTTAAGGGCTGCCTTGGATTTTGAGGCACTGGGAGAACTAACATTGACTGTGGATACAGATGTGCTGCAAGCTGACGCAGGAACGAGGACAATGGCAATTACTGGGGGTTTTGTGGCTTTGGCTCATGCTATTTCTCAATTATTGCACCAGGGGGTTATTGAGCGATCGCCTTTATGTGGACAAATAGCAGCAGTTTCTGTAGGTTTGTTGCAGGGTGAACCATTTTTGGATCTTAACTATGTTGAAGATGTAGCCGCAGATGTGGATTTCAACGTAGTCATGAACCATAAAATGGACATTGTTGAAGTTCAGGGAACAGCGGAAGCGGGAAGTTTTAGTCGTCAGCAATTGAATCAAATGTTAGATTTTTCGGAACAAGGTATCCAGGAATTATTAACTGCTCAAAGAAATGCTATTAGTGATTGGAATACTCTATTTGTAGCAACTTAAATTTTCATAATTTCCTGGTAAAAAAATTTAATTAGTGGCCGTAAACTTGCAACCAAAAAGAAATTTAGAACAATCTTGGATAATTCGCTGTTTGTCAGTATTTCTGTTGTTCGGTCAAATTTTACTGCATTTCCTGCGCGGAAAAACTTACTATCGCAAGATATTAGAACATACAGTGACAACAGGACCTGCTTCCCTCCCTCCAGTATTATTAGTCAACGGTTTTGCGGGGATGATTTTCACGATTCAAACCGCTAGGGAATTAGTCAGATTCGGGGCTGTAGATACCGTTGGCGGTGCATTTGCTTTAGCATTTTGTCGAGAACTAGCACCAATTTTAACTGCTAGTATTATCGCCGGACAAGTAGGTTCAGCTTTTGCAGCGGAATTAGGAGCAATGCGGGTAACAGAGCAAATTGACGCTTTATATATGCTCAGAACAGACCCTGTTGATTATCTTGTCCTACCCAGAGTCATTGCTTGCTGTTTAATGATGCCTGTAATGATGATTTTTGCTGTAGTTACAGGTGTTATGGGTGGTGCTTTTGCGGCTATGCAGTTTTATCAGGTTAGTCCTGAAACATTTTTAGAATCAGTGAGAAATTTTTTATTACCATCAGATATTTTAATTATTTTACTCAAGGGGTGGATTTTTGGGGCTATAGTATCGGTTAATGGCTGTAGTTGGGGGCTAACAACTCAAGGAGGCGCAAAGGAAGTGGGAGAATCAGCGACAACTGCTGTGGTAACTACTTGGGTGGCAATTTTCATTATGGATTTTATCTTAGCCTTGGTACTGTTTGAGAAACCTTTGCTTTGACACTCCCCGGTCTAAAGACATATGTAGTTATGGGATTTGTTCACCTATCACCTATTTATAGGATGATGATATTAGCATTTGTCTGGTATTGTTGCCGTCGTCAATAGGAAAATAGCGTGTCAATTCAAGAACATAAAATTACAGTAGATTCTCTAGAATGGTTTTATCGAGAAGCTGAACCAATTGGGAGAACTGATTTAATTCCTGTGTTATTTTTACACGGGATAGTTGCTCAAAGTTATAGTTGGAGAAATATTATACCTAGTTTAGCAGCACAGGGAAATAGAGCGATCGCACCTGACTGGATTGGTTGTGGATTTTCCGGTACACCAGAAAAACAGGATTTTGCTTATACTCCCGACGCATTTATCACAGCTTTAGCAGGATTTGTTCAAGCTTTAGAATTAGAAAAGTTTTCCCTAGTTGTCCAAGGTTTTTTAGGTTCGGTTGGCTTACAATATGCCTTACGTTATCCTGACAAAGTTGCTAATATTGCTATTTTAAATACACCCATTTCTCCAGCAGCAAAATTACCTTGGAAGATCAAACAAATGGGTTTACCTTTTGCGGGAGATATGATTACCCAAGATCCTTTATTAGTTGATAGAACCCTAGAAGGTGGAAGTCGTTACCGCATTGAAGATGAAGATTTAGACATTTATAGAAAACCCTTTTTGAAAAGTTCTGCCCCTGGAAGAAGTCTCCTAGCAACAATTCGCAATTTCCAACTAGAAAAAGCCATGCTAGAAATAGAAAATGGGTTTAAAGAATGGCAACAACCTATTTTAGTCCAATGGGGTATGATTGATCCTTGGTTATCTGTAGATATGGCGGAAACTTTTGTAAAATCTGTACCCAATGGGGAAATAATCAAACTTAATAATGTCGGACATTATCCCCAAGAACATTATCATCAAGTGATTTTACAAGATTTACTCCCATTTGTCCGGCGTTCCCAATCGAATTAAATATCAACCAGTATTTCTTGTTCTCTGCTATCCTTCTTTTGTTTAAGTATTTTTAAGAAGAAGGATAGTAAAGTCAATACATTAGAGGATGTTTTAAAAGTGGTATCCCGTAATTTTGATCACATTTTACCCCCCCTTAATCCCCCCAATGCTTTGGGGGGAAACAAGAAAATCCAGTTCCCTCCCCTTTACAGGGGGAGGGTTAGGGAGGGGTAAAACATTTGATACAGCAATCATGAGTTTTCAAACATCCTCTAAGGGCTTTTTTGATCTGTGACAGTTTGGGGTGCGGAATGTGGGATATAAGTTGAATTGAAACTCAATATTCTCTCCGCGCCTCTGCGCCTCTGCGTGCAAAAAAAACAGCCGCCCCCTTGCGGAAGCAGCCATTATTTAAACTAGGAAAACTACGAAAAGATTTTAGTAGTCGTAATCCCCGCCACCCATACCAGCGCCAGCAGCAGGAGCGCCATCTTTAGGTTCTGGCTTGTCAACAACGATACATTCTGTTGTTAACACCATACCAGCGATAGAAGCAGCATTTTGTAGTGCAGAACGAGTTACCTTAGCGGGGTCAACAATACCAGCTTCTAACATATCAACGAATTCGTTGGTAGAAGCATTGAAACCAATGTTGAAATCCTTCTCTTTCACTCTTTCAGCAATTACCGCGCCGTTTTGACCGGCGTTTTCGGCAATTCTCTTCAGAGGAGCAGGTAAAGCCCGAGCGACGATTAAAGCACCTGTCAACTCTTCATCTTTGAGGTGGCTGTGCGCCCAAACTTCCAATTGAGGAGCGAGGTGAGCCAAGGTTGTACCACCACCGGGAACAATACCTTCTTCTACAGCAGCCTTGGTAGCGTTGATAGCATCTTCCAAGCGTAGTTTCTTGTCCTTCATTTCGGTTTCGGTAGCTGCACCAACTTTAACTACAGCTACACCACCGGACAATTTAGCCAAACGCTCTTGGAGTTTTTCTTTGTCGTAGGAAGATTCGGTTTCTTCCATTTGACGACGGATTTGTTCGCAACGAGCCTTCACACTAGCTTCATTACCTTCAGCCACAATGGTGGTGCTGTCTTTGGTGATCGTGATGCGACGAGCTTTACCTAAGCTTTCTAGCTTGGTGGTATCTAGTTTCAAACCAGCGTCTTCGGTGATGAGTTGACCACCAGTTAAGACAGCGATATCTTCTAGCATAGCTTTACGGCGATCGCCAAAACCAGGAGCTTTCACAGCAGCCACGTTCAGAACACCGCGTAAACGGTTAACTACCAAGGTTGCTAGAGCTTCTTTTTCGATGTCTTCAGCGATAATTACCAAAGGACGACCGGAACGAGCTACTTGTTCGAGGACAGGAACTAAATCTTGGACTAAAGCAATCTTCTTGTCAGTTAACAAGATGAAAGGCTCATCGAAAACGGTTTCCATCCGTTCTGCGTCAGTAGCGAAGTAAGGGGAAATATAACCCTTATCAAAGCGCATCCCTTCGGTGATTTCCAATTCGGTGGTCATAGACTTCCCTTCTTCTAGGGAAATTACGCCTTCTTTACCCACCTTGTCCATAGCTTGAGCAATCATGCTACCGACTTCTTCGTCGTTACCAGCGGAAATTGCCGCAACTTGAGCGATCGCCTTAGAATCTTCTACAGGGCGAGCGTGTTCAGCAATTTTTTCGACTAAAAACGCCGATGCTTTATCAATACCGCGCTTTAATAAGATCGCATTAGCACCAGCAGCAACGTTCCGCAAGCCTTCCTTAACGATCGCGTGAGCCAAAACGGTAGCTGTGGTTGTACCATCACCAGCAGCGTCGTTAGTTTTAGAAGCAGCTTGACGAATTAGAGCTACACCGGTATTTTCGATGTGGTCTTCTAATTCAATTTCTTTAGCGATGGTGACACCATCATTGACGATTTGTGGTGCGCCGAATTTCTTCTCTAGAACCACGTTACGACCCTTTGGACCAAGGGTAACAGCTACAGCTTCAGCGAGAATATCAATACCACGCTCTAGAGCGCGACGGGCGTTTTCGTTGTAAATAATGCGCTTTGCCATAATAAGTCTAAATCCCGGTAGTAAATTAATTAAATTTGGCGAAGAGTTGGTGAGTGGTGAACAGGTAATTAGGAAAGGTCTTTACCCATTACCTATCACCAATTAGCTAACGATCGCCAAAATGTCTTTTTCCGAAAGGAGTACATACTCATCTGTACCCAACTTGATATCAGTGCCAGCGTACTTGGAGTACAACACTTTATCGCCAACATTAATATCCATTGTTTGACGAGTTCCGTCGTCATTGCGCTTGCCAGGACCAACAGCGGCGATTTCGCCTACTTGGGGTTTTTCCTGGGCATTATCGGGCAAATACAAACCGCCTGCGGTTTTTTCTTGGGGGGCGCTCACTTTGATGAAAACGCGATCGCCCAGGGGTTTAACGGTGGAAACGCTCAGAGATACAGCTGCCATACAAAATTTTTTGCTAAATTAGCACTCTCGACTCATGAGTGCTAATTTAGCTTTATCTAGGACACAATAGCAATCATGGCTTGTGTACGGGTTTCCGAACTAAGATGAGGGTGGCGACACTTAAGTGCAAATATCCAATTATTTTAGTTGTCAGGGTTTGTTGCGTAAGTAATGAATATTTTGATATGGACAACTTTATTTGCAAACCTGGGAAATTGTTATAGAACTGTAATCAGGGATCTACTCAATGAGTAACATCACAATGATCCACAAACAGTCGTCTCATCCCTAAAACTACTAGGGATAAGGGAACAGGTAATAGGTAACATTACCAATTACCCATTCAAAAAACAGATAAATGCTCAATTCTGTTACAAATCGGCTAGTCTAGAACTTGGTAATGCTGTTAACAAGGACTGGGAGAGCGATCAAACCCATCAGTTAACACATAGTTATTCCATAGGCATCTTCACAGCCCAAGTCAAAAACTTGCGTGTTTGTTGTTCTAGAACGATAATAGTAGTTTACCTAGATGGGGTCTGGTATCGCCAATTAAATCCAGAAGTCATTAGAGTAGGTCATCCAAAGACCAGTAGATTGGTAACGAGTATGGTGAAGAAATTTATATTTTTAACCGTGCTTGGCCAAAACATTCCCCGGTTGATTTTCTACCTCCAAATGGAGGCTGAACATCCGAAGGATAAGTAAAGCAGCGGTGTACCAATGAAAGCGCGGGCGAGTTTCGAGCTAGGGTCATCTTGAAAAAATACTGACTTGTGATTCACAAGGACAATAATTTTATCAGGGTTTTTAGCCTGCAACTTTCAAATGGATCTATAATAGCGCATTATAAAGACTACTGCTATACGTATCCTTACTAGACTTTTTCCATTCACTCGCAAGTCCGTTGAAAGTAACTAACACTTTTAAGACTTCGGGGAGTTAAAGTAAGTTAAGTGGGAAAAAAGACAACATCTGAAGTCATCCACCATACAGGATAACTATATCAATACCTTAATGGATCGAAGTGCGAGAAGTGCCACTGTTATGAAAGAACCCAGCATGAAAGACCACAAACGACTTCTACTTATTGATGATGACCCTAACCTCATCTTGCTGGTGAAGGATTACTTAGAGTTCCGGGGCTACGAAGTCATCACGGCTGCAAATGGTAGAGAAGCTCTGGATCTTCTCGAAACTGAAGTTCCAGATATGATCATCTGTGACGTGATGATGCCGGAAATGGACGGATACACTTTTGTCGAAGAAGTCCGCAAGACTGAACGAACTAGTTGGATTCCCGTTCTTTTCCTCTCCGCTAAAGGTCAAAGTGCAGACCGAGTTAAGGGGTTAAATAAAGGCGCTGACGTATATATGATCAAGCCCTTTGAACCTGAAGAACTCGTCGCCCAAGTGGAATCCTCACTCAAGCAAACTGTGCGTTGGAAAGAACATCAAACCAAGGGCGGGGACAGCGGCGGTCGTATCCAAGTTCCTTTCGATGTCCAGTTAACCCCAACGGAACTGAAAGTAGTCCAGTTCGTCGCTAGGGGTTTAGCGAACCGCGAAATCGCTGAAGAATTAAATGTCAGTCAGCGAACTGTTGAAAGCCATGTGTCCAATATGTTGGGCAAAACCAATCTCCACAACCGTACTGAATTAGCACGTTGGGCGATTGAAAATCAAATGGCTTAAACAATTTTAGATTTTGGATTTTGGATTTTGGATGATTTATCTAAAGTCTAAAGTCCAAAATTTCTGATTGTGGATTGGGGAAAATTACGCTGGCTGCGGAAAATCTACATCTTCATAAAGTTGTCTCATTGTTCCCGCAAAGCTAATGCTGTGTAATTGAAATGAAGTTTCTTCTCCTACATAAGACTGTAATACCCAAAATCCATCTTGATTGCGGCGGAAACATTCAACTCTCGGTTTTTTTGTATTAATTAAGATATATTCTTATAAACATTCCGCACCCCCCAGTGTCACAATCGGTAATTTCGGATTTTTGAATACCTTTGATGATAATTTTGATACAAAATCGTCGAAATCTTAGGTGGCGATAGCGAAGCGCTGCTGCAAGCAGTTCGCCGATCTCAAATCCCCAAACGACCAT